>CAYXAZ010000004.1:0-70867 GCA_964463085.1 uncultured Flavobacteriaceae bacterium
GCAACGATCATTCCTATAACACCAAAAAGTAAACCTCCAATAATAATTACTAAAAATATCTCTAAAGGATGTGATTTTACACTTTTCGAAAAGATAAACGGCTGACTGAAAAAGTTATCTACCAATTGAGCAATAGTATAGCCTATCATTACATAGATTGTAGTAGGTAGTATTTGTGATTGAAAATCTAATTCTAAATTACTGGTCATAGTAAGTATCAGCATTAGAACGCCTCCAATTAATGGTCCTATATACGGGATTAAATTTAGTAAGGCACATAAAAAGGCTATCACAATGGCATTATCTATACCAAATATTAATAAAATAATGGTGTAGAGTATAAATAGGATAGTGATTTGAAAAAGTAATCCAATAAAATATCTTGATAATAGATCTTTAATTGTTTCGAATGATTTTTGAAACCGTTTTTCACTACCATCAGGAACCAATGCTACAAGGCCATTATTTAAAATACCACCATCTTTCATTAAAAAGAAGGAAATGAATAATACTGAGAATAAACCTATACTTAGACTACCAACTGCGCTGATCACTGAGTTCAGTAAGTTTGGAATAGCTTTAAATTTTGAAAAAACATCTACACTTTTCAATTGTTCTAGTACATTAATGTTTTTCGCCATAAAATATTCATTGGCTTGTATTAATAAATGTTCAATATTGTATTCTAATTGGTTAATATCTAATAATGAGAGGTTTTGTCCTTGTTTTATAATTAATGGAATAAACATAGAGATCAATCCGAAAATCAGTCCTAAAAACAACAACATACTGACTATAACTGCCAATATATTTGGGAATTTTAGTTTACGTCTTAAAAATATAATAATAGGTCTGGCAATTAGTGATAATACGGCTGCAATAATGATATACACTAAAACCGATTGTATTATAAATAAAAAATAGAGTAGGAGTAATACTCCTAAAATGATAGCTATTGCTCGTAAAATACCGTTGGCTATGGTTTTTGAGTTCATAAGTGTAAATATATGGAAATATTAAAACGAAAAATCGAATTCTTTCGTCAAATATGTAGATTTAATTTGTAAATATATTTAAAATGAATATAATGTTAAAAGCTCAGTGAACCTAAAATTCACTTGTAAAATGAAGTTTAACTGTTGGGTATTTTTGTTGTGTCATTTGTATGGTAAAAGCAGAATCAGCTAAAAATACTAGTTGATCTTGTTTATCTTTAGCTAAATAGCGTTGTTTTACACGTTTAAATTCAGAAAATTCTTCATTTTTTGAGTCTTCAGGAGATACCCAGCATACTTTATGCATAGGTAAATTTTCATAAGAACATTTTGCGCCATATTCATGTTCTAGTCTATATTGTATCACTTCATATTGTAAGGCTCCAACCGTACCAATGATTTTTCTACCATTCAATTCTAAAGTGAATAGTTGTGCTACCCCTTCATCCATTAATTGATCTAATCCTTTGTATAACTGCTTGGATTTTAACGGATCAGCATTATTCACATAACGGAAATGTTCAGGTGAAAAACTAGGAATCCCTTTAAAGTTTAAAATTTCTCCTTCCGTTAAGGTATCTCCAATTTTAAAGTTCCCCGTATCATGTAAACCCACAATATCTCCCGGGAATGATTCATCTACAATTTCTTTACGCTCCGCAAAAAATGCATTCGGACTCGAAAATTTCATTTTCTTTTGGTTTCGTACATGTAAATAAGGCGCATTACGTTTAAATGTGCCAGAAACTATTTTGAGAAATGCCAATCTATCACGGTGTTTCGGATCCATATTAGCGTGTATCTTAAATACAAATCCCGTTAAAGCTTCTTCTTTAGAGTCTACCAAACGCTCTTCAGCCATTTTAGGTTGTGGTGAAGGTGCAATCTCAATAAAACAGTCTAATAACTCTTTAACTCCAAAATTATTCAATGCAGAACCAAAGAAAACAGGTTGCAACTCACCTTTTTGGTATTCATCTTGGTTGAATTTTGGATAAACCTCGTGAACTAATTCTAATTCTTCACGCAATGTATTAGCAGCTGTCTCTCCAATTATTTCATCTAATTCAGGATTAGAAATATCATCAAATTCAACACCTTCAGAGACGGTTTGTTTATTATCACCTGAAAAAAGGTTGAGTTTCTTTCCCCAAATATTATAAATACCTTTAAAATCATATCCCATTCCAATAGGAAAACTCAACGGTGTAACCCGTAAACCTAATTTTTGCTCTATTTCATCTAATAGATCAAAGGCATCTTTCCCTTCACGATCTAATTTATTGATAAAAACAATAATGGGTATGCTGCGCATTCTACATACTTCTACCAGTTTTTCAGTTTGCTCTTCTACACCTTTGGCAACGTCAATTACAACAATCACACTATCAACAGCCGTCAGAGTTCTAAAGGTATCTTCAGCAAAATCTTTATGTCCGGGTGTATCTAATATATTTATCTTTTTGTCTTTGTAGATAAATGCCAATACGGAAGTTGCTACCGAAATACCACGTTGGCGCTCAATTTCCATAAAATCGGAAGTCGCTCCCTTTTTGACCTTATTATTCTTTACAGCACCAGCTTCTTGAATAGCTCCCCCAAATAGCAATAATTTTTCCGTTAAGGTAGTTTTACCTGCATCAGGATGTGAGATGATACCAAAGGTACGTCTGCGTTGTATTTCTTCTAAAAAACTCATTCTAATTAAAGTTGTTTGTTTATCAGTTTATTTGTGTATAAAAAAAATGTAAAAATAGGAGCACAAATATACTGTTAATTTGATGATTTGAAAATGTGTTTAATGTGATAATTTAGGGGTGTATTTATTAAGTTAATGTAAAAATAAAACCTTAACCTCTCCACCTTCGACACCTCTCCTTTTTTCAAGGAGAGGTGTCGAATATAATGAGGCGGAGAGGTTTAATTTATTACTTCTGCTTCAATAAAAACATCTTCATATGGCCATTCATCACGCCCGGCTTTAAGTCGAGAAATTTTATTTAATGTATTAAACCCTGAAATAATTTCGCCAAAAACAGTATGTTCTCCATTTAAATGATGTGCTCCTTTCTTATTTTGGATAAAATAAAATTCAAAAGGAGTTGACTTTTTACTGATATTATTCTCCCAATCTCTTGCTGCTGCCAAAGCGCCATACTTATGTTTTCTATGTTTTCTAAATTCTGGAGGAATCGTATAATTTTGATATTTATTACGTATTCTTAAGGTTTTAGTACTTTCAGAATTACCACCTTGTACTATAAAATTTGGCACAATTCTATAAAAACAGGTAGTATTAAAATAACCTACTTCGGTTAAAAATATAAAGTTAGCTCTATGCAAAGGGGTATCATCATATAATTTGATAGTAATGTTTCCTAAGCGTGTTTTAAACAGCACTTTATTTGCTTTATGTTTTTTGCCATAGGCAATTAAAAAGTCAATTGCATTTTTGTTAGTGATAGAATCAAGTTCTTTTGTAATTTCAGAAGGATTGCTTTTTGGTGTTATTATAATTTTCTCTTTTTGAGGGATTTTTTTCTCAGTTACTTTTTGGTTTACATCATTTTTACAACTTATCAATAAACTAAGAGAAGCTAAAATGTAAAAAGACTTAATATTCATACTTAAAACAAATGTCACTTCGAGCGCAGTCGAGAAGATTGAAACTAGAAGTGTGATTATTTAAAGATGTAAAGATAAATGTATTAGGAGAAAACTTTGTAAATTCGACCCTAATAAAATTATAGATGAATTTTAGATATATATTGATATTGAGTTGTTTCAGTTTATTGATAAGTTGTAACCATGTACAAAAGAAGGGTATTGCTAAGGATAAAGCCAAAATCACTTCACTTTATACTGATTTAGAAGGAAACTCTGTGCAAATAGCGGACTATAAAGGAAAAAAAGTACTTCTCAATTTTTGGGCAACATGGTGTACACCTTGTTTAAAAGAAATGCCTTCTATGGCAAAAGCACAAGAAATACTGAAAGGTGAAAACTACATGTTTTTATTTGCTACTACTGATAACCTTGAAAAAATCAATACATATAGAAAAAATAATAACTATCCTTTTCAATTCTTACAGTTTAATAGTACACTTGATAAATTGAAGATCTATGCCTTGCCTGCTACATTCATTTATGATACAAAAGGGAATCAAGTAAAGCGTATTGATGGTGCAACTGAATGGGATTCTGAAGAAATATTAAATCAACTAAGAGCTATACAATGATAAAAATTTTAAAAATATTAATATTAGTATTCGTTTTGGTATCCTGTAAAGAAAAAAAGGATGATAAAATTGTAAAAACCATAAGTTCTATAGAATCACCAACCAAGATTGGTAGTAAACAGCCTTATTTATTTGCCAATGAAGATCAATTAGTCATGTCATGGACACAAAAAGTAAATGACTCAATGTTTACTTTAAATTATTCGGAGCTTACTAAAAATGAATGGACAAAACCAGTTGAAATTGTGACTGGTGACAATTGGTTTGTAAACTGGGCTGATTTTCCTGCAATTGCTAAAAATAACGACAATTTATTAGTACATTTTTTACAAAAATCTGATTCTAAAACATTTGCTTATGATGTACGTTTAATGTTGTCTAACACCAATGGTGATACTTGGAGTAACGATTTTTTATTGCATAGTGATAGCACAAAAACAGAGCATGGTTTTGTAACACTATTGCCTTATAAGGGAGATTCTTTTTTTGTAACATGGTTAGACGGAAGAAATACTGGCGGAGATAGTCATGGTGATGAACATAGTAGTATGGGCGCTATGAATATAAGAACAGCAACGGTATTACCGACAGGTCATGTAGTTGATGACACTTTAGTGGATGGAAAAACATGCGACTGCTGTCAAACCAGTGCAGCTATTACAGCTAAGGGACCAATTATTGTGTATAGAGATAGAACAGATAAGGAAGTGAGAGATATTTATATTTCACGATTGCTTGACGGAAGTTGGACAGCTCCTAAATCTATACATAATGATAACTGGGTTATTAATGGTTGTCCGGTAAACGGACCAAAAGCTGTTGCTTATAAGAATACTTTAGCTGTTGCCTGGTTTACGGCTGCCGATGCTGTTCCGAAAGTAAATATTATTTTTTCTAATGACAGTGGTGCAAATTTTGATACTCCTATTCAAATTGATAATGGTAAACCTATAGGTAGAGTAGATGTGACTTTGTTAGATGAAGATAATGCACTAGTAAGTTGGATGGAATCTACCGAAAATGATGCTGAAATCAAAGTTGTAAAAGTAAATAAGAATGGTACAAAACAAACTCCGCTAATAATAACTTCATTATCAGCGTCAAGAGCAAGTGGTTTTCCTCAACTGGAAATAGTTAATGACACAGTTTATGTGGCTTGGAATGATATAACTGATGATATATCTTCTATTAAAATTGCAAGTGTTTCATTGCGTGCTTTTTAATTTGTAAATTTGCCTAATAGGATTTTTATGATTGAAGAACAAGTTATTTTAGTAAATGAAAAGGATGAGCAAATAGGTACAATGCCCAAATTAGAAGCTCATGAAAAAGGAGTTTTGCACAGGGCTTTTTCCGTTTTTATTTTGAATGATAAAGGTGAGTTATTGTTGCAGCAGAGAGCTGCTTCTAAATACCATTCACCATTACTTTGGACTAATACTTGTTGCAGCCATCAACGTGTTGGAGAGAGCAATATAAAAGCCGGAAAAAGACGTTTGTTGGAAGAAATGGGTTTTGTTACTGAATTAAAAGAGGTATTCTCATTTATTTATAAAGCACCTTTTGATAACGGACTTACCGAACATGAGTTAGACCATGTGTTGGTAGGCTCTTATAATGATGATCCGAAAATTAATCTTGACGAGGTGGAAAATTTTAAATGGATGACCTTAGAAACTGTTAAAACAGATATGGAAACCCACCCGGAAGTTTATACCGAATGGTTTAAAATTATTTTTAACGAATATTATCAACGATTGGTAAATGCATAATTCGTAATAATTCGTAAAATTAGTGTCTCATGAGAGTAACCGTAAACAGAAAAGCACATTTCAACGCTGCACACAGATTATTTAGGTCAGACTGGCCTGATGAAAAGAATCTTGCTGTATTTGGTAAATGTAGTAATCCCCACTATCATGGGCATAATTATGAACTGATAGTATCAGTTACAGGTGAAATTGACCCGGGAACAGGTTTTGTAATAGATATGAAAGTATTAAAAGATCTGATAAAAACCGAAATTGAAGATGCTTTTGACCATAAAAACTTAAATGAAGAGGTTTTGGAATTCAAAAAGCTGAATCCAACTGCCGAAAATATTTCAGTTGTGATTTGGAATAAACTCCGTTCAAAAATTAATAGAACACTTGACCTTTCTGTAACACTTTACGAAACACCTCGAAATTTTGTGAGTTATAGTGGAGAGTGAGATATTAATTGCACTGATTTTCACGAATTACTTGGTGACTTTCTTACTTGTTTTTCGCATAATACTCCTCCAATTCATCCAAACATTTCCGTTTACTAGCTTCATCCAACAAAGAATATTGAAATGAATTTTTAGCCAACTCATACAAATCTTGTTTTGTTAAATCTAAGGCTTCTTGAATTTCAATATAGTTTTGATTTACTTGTCCGCCAAAATAAGCAGGATCATCAGAATTTATGGTAACTTTTAGTCCGAGTTCCATCATTTTCTTCAACGGATGTTCTTTTAAATATTTAACAACTTGTAATGCCGTATTAGAAAGCGGACAAACAGTCAACGCAATGTCACGTCTTATGATTTCCTTTACCAATGTTTCATCTTGTAGCGCATTATTACCATGGTCAATACGTTTGATTTTTAAAATATCCAACGCTTCCCAAACATATTCAGGGGAACCTTCTTCACCGGCATGAGCAAGAGGAATGTATCCTTCCTTTATAGAAGCTTCAAATACATTTTTAAACTTTGAAGGCGGATTCCCTTTTTCAGAAGAATCCAATCCCACAGCAGTAATTAAATGTTTAAAAGGCAATGATTGTTTTAAAGTTACAAACGCATCTTCTTCAGATAAATGACGTAAATAACTCATAATTAACAATGATGAAACGTCTAGTTTTTCTTTGGCATTATCACAAGCTCGGGTAATTCCGTTGATAACGGTTTCAAAAGTCACTCCACGTTCAGTATGCGTTTGTGGATCAAACATAATTTCAGTATGTCTAATCTTCTGCGATGCACACTTTTGTAAATAACTATATGTAAGATCATAAAAATCTTGTTCCTTTATTAAAACACTTGCACCTTGATAATAAATATTTAAAAAATCTTGTAGACAGTCAAACTGATAAGCAGCTTTTATCTCTTGTACAGAGTTATATTTTATTTTAATATTATTTCGATTGGCAATTGAGAACATGAGTTCAGGTTCAAATGTACCTTCAATATGTAAATGTAATTCCGCTTTAGGAAGGCTATTTATAAAGTTTATCATAAAACAAAAATAAGGATTATTTTTATTAGTAGTGAGAGTTTCACTTTAAGTGTAATTCTCATTTGTTAGTAATTATAAAATGCTGATATTTGTGTATGCTAAAAAAATTATTTTTAGGATTGCTATTAATAATATTTATAGTTTTAACGATTAATAATATGATGGGGCAACCAAACAAATTAAAAGTTGGTGATACAATACCTGAATTTACCCTAAAAGATCAAGACAATAACGATTTTGATATTGATAAGTATCTAGGTAAAAAATCTATGGTTATTTATTTTTATCCTAAAGATGATACGCCAGGCTGTACTAAAGAAGCTTGTGCTTTTCGTGATGAATTTGAAGTTTTTACAGATTTAAATGTTGAAGTGATTGGTATTAGTGCTGATAATGTTGCTTCACATAAAAAATTTGCAGAAAAGTATCGTTTACCGTTTACTTTATTAGCTGATACTAAAAACAAAGTAAGAAAACTTTTTGGAGTTCCGAGTAGCCTAATGGGTTTATTACCAGGGCGTGTAACTTATGTGATTAATAGAAATGGAATAATAGTTCATATTTTTAGCAGTCAGTTTGGTGCCGAAAAACATATAACGGAGTCTTTATCTATTTTAAAAAAAATAAAAGAATGAGTATAAATTACCCAATAAAGTTTGAACCCATTTTAAAGGAAAAGATCTGGGGTGGAGAAAAATTGGCAAAATTGTTCAATAAAAAATCAGATAAAACAAATATTGGAGAAAGTTGGGAGATATCTGGAGTTTATAGAAATGTATCTATCGTAGCTAATGGAGGATTAAAAGGCGAACCTTTAGAAAATTTAATAGTTATTTATAGAGATGCACTTGTTGGAAAGAAAGTGTTTAAAGAATTTTCTTATGAATTTCCTTTATTGATAAAGTTTATAGATGCTAAGGAAGCATTGAGTATACAATTGCATCCTAGTGATGAATTGGCTAGAGAGCGCCATAATTCGTTTGGTAAGACAGAAATGTGGTATGTAATGCAAGCTGATAAAGACAGTAATCTAATAGTTGGCTTTAAAAATGATACCAGTACAGATCAATATCTGGAACATTTGCATAATAAATCGTTATTAGAAATTTTAAATGTTGATGTTGTTACTGAAGGTGACGTGTATTTTATACCAACAGGTAGAGTACATGCTATAGGTGCAGGCGTACTATTAGCAGAGATTCAGCAGACCAGTGATATTACGTATAGAATTTATGATTGGGATCGGAAAGATGATAGGGGAAATCACAGAGAATTACACACTACAAATGCATTAACCGCTATTGATTATAAAACCCAAAAGAGTTATAAAACAGAGTATAAAAATAAGTTAAATAAAACATCGAAAATTATTGATTGTCAGTATTTTACAACAAATATTATTTCAATAGATAAAAAAATAAAGATTGATCATTCGGACAAAGATTCATTTGTTATTTATATGTGTGTTGATGGTAAAGTAGAATTCCATTATGATAAAGATAAAATAGAAACATTAACAAAAGGAGAAACACTTTTGATTCCTGCGATACTTAAGAAATTTAATATTATACCTGAAAATTCTTCAAAATTATTAGAAGTTTATATTAAATGACAAACTATAAAAGCATAAAAGTAATTGCATTTGATGCAGATGATACTTTATGGGTTAATGAGACTTATTTTAGGGAAGCTGAGCATAAATTTGTCAAATTGCTATCTAAGTATGAAACCAAAAATAAGCTAGAACAGGAACTTTTTCTAATGGAAATGAAAAACCTTCACTTATATGGTTATGGAGTGAAAAGTTTTATATTATCAATGATTGAATCTGCACTAGAGCTCTCTAATTATAAGATCAAATCAACAGTAATTCAACAAATTATAGAAATAGGAAAGGAAATGTTAGAGAAACCAATAGAATTATTGGATGGTGTTGAGCAAACCTTAAAAACGCTACAACCTAAGTATAGATTGATATTAGCTACCAAAGGCGATTTATTAGATCAAGAAAGAAAATTAGAAAAGTCAGGATTGACGAAGTACTTTCATCATATTGAAATATTAAGTGATAAGAAACCTGAAAATTATCAAAAACTATTGTCACATTTAGATAGTACGCCTTCAGAATTTTTAATGGTTGGCAACTCACTAAAATCAGATGTTTTACCATTGCTTGAAGTAGGAGCAAAGGCTGTTCATGTACCATTCCATACAACTTGGGCTCATGAAGTTATTGAAAATAACGGTAATAATAATGATTATAAAACAGTTGGGAAATTGAATGATATACTAAATTTTTTATAGTAGAATGAGAACCTTAGATATTGAAAAATGGAATAGAAAAGAACATTTTCATTTTTTCAGTCAATTTAATGACCCATATTTTGCTGTTACTGTTGATTTTGATGTTACAGCAGCTTTCAATTATGCAAAAAAACAACAACTTTCCTTTTTTGTTTTGTATTTACATGCTTGTATGAAAGCTATCAATAGCGTTGAAAATTTTAAATACAGAATTCATGGAGATAAAGTAATAATACATGATATAATTCATGCTTCACCAACTATTCTTAGAGATGATAATACCTTTGGCTGCTCTTTTATACATTATAATAAGGATTTTAATGAATTCAATAAAAACTTTGAAGCAGAAAAACGAAGAGTATTAACTACAACTGATTTATTTCCTGAACAAGATACAGATGATTGTATTTACTGTTCAGCATTAACTTGGTTTAATTTTTCAGGTCATAAAGAACCATTATTTGGTGTAAAAAAAGAATCAGTACCAAAATTAGCTTTTGGCAAATATGTAGAAAAAGATACTAAGCTAATGATGCCTGTTGCTATTGCTGTTAATCATGCTTTGGTAGACGGATATCATGTTGGTTTATTTGTTGAAGCATATCAAAAAGCATTAGATAATTTTTAACAGGATTTTAAAGAAGAGTTCTAGGTAAAAAAACTTAAATTTGCATCAAAATTAAAAAATAAGATTTATGGCAAGTGTAAAAAACTTAAAGAAAGATATCAATTACGTTTTATCTGATATTATTGAAGAGTGTTATGTATGGCAAATATTACAGGATGATACTAAGAAAGTTGATAAAGCAGAAAAAATTATCGATGAAGCAATTACAACATTTGATGCGCTAATTGAAAAAGTGAATATTAAAAATATTGACAATAAAAAGACTCATTTTAAAGCTATAAGTGCTGACCTTGAAAAAAAGGCTGGAGCTTTACTATCAAAAATTGAAAAATTATAATTTTTTGACATTCAGTTTATTACGATAATATAGAAAACTTTAACACTTTTTGTCGTAATATTTAGTTATCTTTATCGTTCTAAGTATTAAAGTTTAAACCCAAATTTAAAAATGGCAAGAGCAATATTTGAATACACCAAAACTGTTCTGAAAAAAGTTAGTTTTAATGTTGAATTATTTTGCATAGAACTAGAAAAAGCTGTTAAAAGGTTATTACCATATGAAATAGAAGAATTAAAAATATGGTTAGATAACTTTACAGCTAACAGACCAGAACTTTATAAGTCTTTAGCAATCGTAAAATAAATTAAATAAAGGAGCTCTATAGCTCCTTTTTATTTTTGTAAAGGACTAATAATTTTTACATCACTAAAAGAAATTACTCCTTTAATGATGCCATCAATTGTAGTCTTTAAGGCTTCAACCAATTGCATTTTAAGTTGCGATTTATGATAAATAATACTTACTTCTCGAGAAGGACTAGGCGTATTGAATTCTCTTAAATATTTTTTATCATTTTCTTTTAGATCTAATGTATGTAGATAGGGTAGAAGTGTCATGCCTAACCCTTCTTTAGATAGTTTAACAAGTGTATTGAAACTTCCACTTTCTAGCTTGAAATGATTAGGAGTATCCTTTTTTATTGCACCACAAATGTTCATGATACTATCTTTAAAACAATGTCCATCTTCCAGTAATAGAATATCATCAATTTCCAGATCATTAACCGTTAGCTTTTTTCCTGAAAACAATCTATGATCATCATGTATGAATCCTACAAACGGCTCATAGTACAGCACACGTTCTTTTATCGCTTCATTTTCTAAAGGTGTAGCTGCTATACCGGCATCTAAATGACCTTCAGTCAATTTTTTCACAATATCTTCAGTAGTCAACTCTTCAATAAGTAAATTTACTTTAGGATATTTTTTTATAAATGTTTTTAGAAATAAAGGCAATAAGGTTGGAATTACTGTTGATATGATACCCAATTTAAAATCACCACCAATAAATCCTTTTTGCTGGTCAACGATATCACTAATTCTATTACTTTCATCAACAATTACTTTTGCTTGCTCAATAATTTTCTCACCTATTGCAGTTAACTGAATAGGTTTTTTTTTACGATTGAATATAATGATGTTAAGTTCATCTTCCAACTTTTGTATTTGCATGCTCAGTGTAGGTTGAGTAACAAAACATTTTTCTGAAGCTATGGTGAAGTTTTGATATTCAGCAACTGCTAATACATATTTTAATTGTGTAATGGTCATTAAGTATAAATTTTGATGATAAAAATATAAAAACTATCAATGATATTTATAGTATTTATAAAATAAATTGAAATAAATTTGTAAAGAATCTAAAACAATAAATTATGAGCACAATGATATTAGGATTACAAAAAGATAAAATCAATGAATTGACTACCGATTTGAATGAATTGTTGTCAAATTTTCAAATTTATTATCAAAGCTTGAGAGGTTTGCATTGGAATATTAAAGGGAAATCATTTTTTGAATTGCATGTAAAATTTGAAGAATTATATACTGATGCCCAAGAAAAAGTTGACTTAATTGCTGAACGTATTTTAACACTTGAAGGAACTCCTTTACATACATTTGCAGATTACCAAACTATAGCTTCTGTTCCTGTTGGAAAAAGTATATCTAAAGATATTGAAGCCGTTCAATTAATTGTTAATTCATTAGAAGAATTAATTAAAATTGAACGTAATATATTAGATAAATCTGCCGAAGCAGATGATGAAGGTACAAACTCTTTAATGAGTGACTTTATTTCTGAACAAGAAAAAACTGTTTGGATGATGAAAGCCTGGTTGGGGTAAGTAAGCTAGATGCTGGAGGCCAGAAGTTAGAAGTTTTTCTTCTGACTTCCAGCTTCGGTCTTTATCACCATTTACGTTTTTTATTAAGTTCAGCCTCTTCTTTGACATATTCTTCGATTGGCATCACTTTTAAAAACGAAGGATGTTGTTCAATTGCAAATTGTAATTGTTCAACTATTTTTTCAACAGAATCATTTTCATAATCAATTTCCAATGGTTTCTTAATGACCATAGATTGTAAGACACCTCGTTTTTTTACTTGTAATCCCTTTTTATCATAAGCTCTTCTAAACCCGTCTATAACAATAGGAATAACAATGGGTTTATTTTTTTTAATAATATGGGCTGTTCCTCTTCTAATCGGTTTAAATGGAGTAGTAGTGCCCTGCGGAAATGTTATTAGCCATCCATTATCTAATGCTTTACTGATATTACTAACATCTGACATTTTTACTTGTCTGTTTATATCTTCACCTTTACTACGCCAAGTTCGTTCTATAGAAATAGCTCCGATATAAGAAAGTACTTTTGGTAAAAACCCAGATTTCATAGTTTCAGCCGCAGCTACATAATAAATATTCAGTTTAGGTTGCCATAAGTAGCCTACATTTTTTATAGAATCAACCCTTCCTTTTAAAGAAGCATTAAACACATGTACCATAGCAACTACATCAGCAAAATAGGTTTGATGGTTAGAAACGAACAAAACACCGGTCTCAGGTAAATCTCTAATAATTTCAGAGCCTTCAATATGTAGTTTATTAAAGCTTTGATAACGCTGATGGGTTATGACTGCGAAAAGTCTTATTAAGAATTTTTTAATAAAAAACGCATTCCCAAAAGGGTCTTGTTTAAATAACTTCATAGATGGTTAGTAAGTTAGGTCAAACAAACTTACAAAAAGATAGTTATTATACTAATTTTAGTAAGTCTTTAATTTCACTTAGCATCATAGCTGTTGCACCCCAAACAATATAATTGTTTAGTTTAAAGCATGGTACATCAATATTTTCCATATATGTAGTAGTTAAGTTTTTACTTGATAATGAGTTTTCATCCAATACATCAATGAGCGATACTTCTATCAACTTTTCAACTTCATCATTCGTTTTAAAAATTGGTGTTTTTTCAAGTATTCCCATAAAAGGTGTTACCCAAAAATTACTAGGCGGAATATAGGTTTTGGTCAATTCTCTAATAATTGTAATATCGGTTTTTGAGACACCAATTTCCTCTTCGGTTTCGCGTAAAGCAGTAAATTGAAGATTGATATCATTTTTCTCTTTTTTACCTCCTGGTAAGCTAATTTGTGCTGAATGTACTCCATTATAACTTGCTCTAAGCATTAATAAGATCTTCGTATTATAATCTCTGTCGGGATAAAAAAGTGCTAAAACAGCTGACTCCTTTGGTTTTTTAGCTTCAATATCTTTTAAGGAATATTTTTTTCTAAGTTCAGGAACCATTTTAAATTGAGATTGTAATCCCCCTAAAGGCAACTCTTTTAATTTAGAAATATGTGTTAAAAAGAAGTTGAAATCCATTAAAAATACTACTTTAATTTAGATTGCTGAATTGGATGTTTAGGATAAGAACAATTAAAAGAATATTTTTGAGTTTTACTATCCATTATTATATGATAATGGGGCTATATAATACATTCCTGTAAAACTATAAGGTTCATTGGTTTTTTTAATGACCCCAGTAATCTCAATTTTTAATTGTTTTTTTAATCTTGTTTTTGTTGTATGTGGCACAACACTTTCCCCTAAGAGAATATTAACATTTATATTACTTAATCGCTTTTCTAGTGTTTTTACTTTAGTAGAAAGCGAAGTTTTTATTCGTTCTTTTAACCGATTAACGTTTGTAAGTAAATCAAAATCAGTTTCCCAAATTTCACTACCAAAACTATGATCATGCTTATATTCTTTAAAAGCAGTTGTAATAATAATACTTATATATTGAGATATTGACTCTTGCAATGAGATTTTTTTTAGATCTTTCTGTTCAAAGAAATTTTTAAAATTAAATGGGACTTTATAATAACTTCTGTTCATTGTTCAATCTTTTAAGTATTATTTCAACATTAATTCATTGTTTTTCAACGTAACTTTAATTGTTTTAGATTTTGGAACTTTGTTAGAAACAATCATTTTTGCCAATGGTTTTTTCAATTCACTACGTATGATAGCTTTTAATGGTCGTACACCATATTTTGGTGAAAAACCCTTAAGAGCCAAATGTTTTTTTACTTCATCTGTCAATATCAAATTAAATCCTAATTTCTTAGTAAGGTTTAATAACTCTTTTTTCAAATGCAATTCGAAAATTTGAGGGACATATTTCTCAGTAATTGGTAAGAATGGAACGATTTCAGTCAATCTTCCTAAAAATTCAGGTCTGAAATAATTAGACATAATATCTAATAGTTCATTTGTTGATGGAATTATATTCTTTTCGGTAGACGAAATGATATATTCTGACCCAATATTTGAAGTAAAAAGAATAACAGCATTAGAGAAATCACCTTCTTTACCAAGTCTGTCATGTATTGTTCCTTCATCTAATATCTGAAGAAAAACATCAAAGACTGATTGATGTGCTTTTTCTATTTCATCAAACAGCACTATAGCATACGGTTTTTGACGAATTTTATTCACTAAAACTCCGCCTT
Source organism: uncultured Flavobacteriaceae bacterium (assembly GCA_964463085.1). Taxonomy (GTDB): domain Bacteria; phylum Bacteroidota; class Bacteroidia; order Flavobacteriales; family Flavobacteriaceae; genus Aureibaculum. Next base: position 15,293 of record CAYXAZ010000004.1, read on the forward strand.
CTTCGTAACCTACATATCCAGGAGGCGCACCGTATAATAATGCTGCGGAATGTTCTTCTTTGAATTCTGACATATCAAAGCGAATAATAGCTGTTTCATCACCAAATAAAAACTCCGCCAATGCTTTTGCCAGTTCGGTTTTTCCGGTACCGGTTGGACCTGAAAAAAAGAATGATCCGATTGGCTGCCCTGCTTTTGAAAGACCAGAGCGAGACTCTACAATAGCATCAGCAACTGATTTTATAGCAAAATCTTGACCTATCACTCGTTTTTTTAATGTTTCTTCTATTTGTAATAAACGATCTCTTTCTTCAACTTTTACTTTTCCTGCCGGAATACCAGTAATCACAGATACCATAGTTGCTATGTCTTCTTGCGAAAGCTTATCTTTATTTTCTTTACTGATAGTTTCTAAGCGATTTAAAAAATCTGAGATATGTTTCTTTTTTCCCTTACCATCAGCATCAATAGGTAAACCCGTTTGCTCCACTTTTTCTAACACCAGTAGACTTAGTGTATTTTTAATATCTGTATATAACCAATCTAATTCTTTAATTAAATCATCTTTCTTATCAATTTCCTTTTCAATTTTGATAAGTCTGTTTTTAAACATTTCTAAATCATTATCTATTGATTGATTTGAAATTGTTACAGCCGCCATAGTTCTGTCTAAAAGATCAATAGCAGAATCCGGCAAACTTTTATCTTTTAAATAGCGTTTTGCCAAGCGTATAGATTCTTTAATAGTATTATCACTAATACTTAACTGGTGATGACTTTCATATTCTTCAGCTACACTTTTAACAATTCTAAAACAAAGGTCAAAAACTGGCTCATCTAATGTAACTGGTTGAAACCTTCTTTCAATAGTATTATCAGATGCAATATTTTTTCGATAACCATCAATACTTGTCGTACCTATAAAGGTAATATCTCCTTTAGAAAGCTCATCTTTTATAAGATTTGCTGTATTAGCACTTGCAGTATCACTGTCAAAGAGAATATGAATATCGTCAATAAAAAAAATAGGTTTTTCAAATGCTTTTAATCCTGAAAAAATTGCTTGAAGTCTATCTTCAACTTCTCCTTTATATGAAGCACCGGCAAAAAGGGAAGGAACATTCAATTCGTAAAAATTGACCAGTTCAAGTTGCGTTAGTAATTTATTATTATAGACTAAATGTATAAACTTATTGATCAATGCTGTTTTACCTACACCTGATTCTCCACTAAGAATTACATGTGGCTTTGATTTTCTGCTTAAAATCTCAGCCATTAATTTTAGCTCTTTATCTCTATTAAATATACCTTTATAAATATTTTCTTTTACCTGATCTATTTTATTGATGCAGTAACTAGATAATGCGTCACTATTTTTTTTATGCAGTGCCGGAGGCAAAGTATCACTAGCAGTTGTTGAACTTCCTGACGAAACTGCTGTTTGTTCTAATAATGTAGTATGTGTAATAGGTAATGTTTTTAATTGGTCATAAGAAAAACCAACACCTGGTGTAATAGCAGCAATAAAAACCGACAATAGATCTACATGATCTCCTTCCAATCTATCAGCTATGCTTACAGCTTCTTCTAATATTGCATTAACACCTTTGTCACTTTCAATAGTTATTGAGCTTTTAGATGATTTCGGATAGTTTTCTACATGCACTTCTGCCCATTCATCTATATAATAAACATCAACATCTAAATTATGAAGATACCTTAGTAGACCAAAATCTTTATGTAATAATGCTTTGATGAGATGTGATGGAGAAAAATTAGAATGATGATGTTCTTTTGCTATCTGTTTTGCTATATGTATTACTTTATCTATATCTTCAAGCATTGAGCAATATTTTTTAGTTTCTATTCAAACGTTTACTTAGCTCTAAAGCTCTTTCAAGTTCTTCAATATCTTTTTCATATTCTTGAATGGTTTCGTTTAGTTTATCGATCTCTTTTTTAGAACTTTCCACTCTCTTAACAATACTTTTAGCATCTAAAAGTCTTTTGTAATTCAATACCATATCATCATAAAGCTTATGGTTTTTTAATGAATCTTTAGGAATACGCCTTCTTAGATCTACCAGATCAGAATTAATAGATTTTTCAATAAAAAAATATCCATCAGTTGATTTGTCTAAAGAGTCTATTGCTTTATTCAGTATTTTTAATTCTTGCGAAAAACGCACTTGATAGTTCAACTCATATTGAACCTGTTTATTCTCTTTCCTTAAAATAGCATTTTCTTTCCAAGGTAATTTATTATTAAAAAATAGACCTAGCATTAAGGTACCTAATGTTATAATTAACATTAATAAGAATAAAAGAAAAGAATTTCGTCGTTCTTTTTTATTTAAAATTTCCATAGTTTTATTTTAATCTGTCAAAAATGTTGGTGAGTTGTCGTTATCTCTTACAATGTTTTCATTTACGAAAATACCAGAATCTTTCTTTTTACCTATATAATCAACTTCAGTTAAAATAGTAAATAATTTGTCTAGGGTAAACATAAATTTATTGACCATTTCTAAAGAAAGATTAATATCGTAATGTAGGTATTCTAAATTGATAGTTTTTGTAAATAAATTTTCATAGTCACCGCCATTTAAATCAGTCCATTCACCGAAATAGATAAGTAACATTTCTTTATTTTCCGGCGACGAAGTATCAATGTGGTTTTTCATAACTCGCGCCATGCTTGCAATCATTTCAACTACTTTTTTAGGAGAGTTCTGATGTTTTTCAGAAACTAATTGTGTTATATTGACTCCGAAAAAATTAAGTAATTGTGTACATATGACCTGAATGATATCAGCAATAGGATTGGTGTGTTCTTCTGTAATTATTTTTTGTACTATTTTAACAGAGCTACGTTCCATTTTTTTAAGAAAAGTATCTGTATAAATATAAAAATCAATCAATCTGGGGTCAGCAGCAATGGTCATACAAGGCGCTATATAATTATCATTGACTTCCCATAGATCATTCTCTTTTTTGATTTTAGCAATAGGAATCTGAAATGGTACTACACCTGAAGTTACTATGTTTTTTGCATCAACAAAAGAGAATAAAAAGGAGTTATTTAAGTAAGGAGATCTTGGCGGAACTTCTTCTAAATTCTGTTCGCCAAAAGCGGTATTTTGACTGGGATTTTGTGTGATCATTATATAACCCTCATCAATTTTTTCATCAACTATATCCTGAAAGGGTAAATTTTGTTCAACATTGAGTGTTTTCGAATTAATTTCTACTCTTGCTCCATTCGGAGCTATTCCTCTTAACCGTTGTATCGAAATATTTATATTTTTATGTACATCAATATTGACACTATACTCATGACTTTGTGACAAATGTGACGAGACTAAGCCATAATTATCCTTTTTCAAAAAAATACTTGTTGTATCTTTTACAATTTCTTGTGCATAATTTTGTAGATCATTAAAATGATCTTTAGAAATTTTCATTCCATCAATCCAATTTACCCTAAAATGCTTAATATCTTCTATCATAATTTCTTAATTATTTTGTTCTTCAGAATTATTTTCTTCTTCTACTAATATTCTTTGACACATGATACTGTCATTATCTCTTAAATTATTATTCTCAACAGTTAATTCACTGTCAACTCGTTTTGTTCTAGAATACCATTTAGGTTTTGAATAAAAACACCATCCATAAGGATCTTTAACTTTATCTATTATTTTTACGGTTTGACCCGGATTTTTTTCATTATATTCAATAATAAAGAAGTAGAATAACCTTCCAAAATTCATATTCTTAGGTGCTTTTACCTTAAACTTTGTTAAATGAGATTCTTCATCATCTTTATAAAAGAATAAATTTAATACAATCATATTTTTAAATTCATTGATACTTGCTATTTGATATTTTTTAGTTAAAGGATAATACCATTTATCATATATAGCAGTTGGTATTGATATAGAAGTATTATAAAGTATATATACTAATGTCGGGAAAATAAAAGCCAATACCGTTAAATAAAAATCAAATAAATAAGTAAAGTCATTGTTATATGCTATCAATAGAGACAATGCAATTAATAAAAAGAGAGAGGTTATGATTGCAAGAATAATTTCTATATGTATTTTTTTTGTTTTAAGTGAATTAAATAGAGTCTTATAGAGATATACATGAATACTACCGGTAATTATAAAAAAACCATGTAATGTTATGTATCTGAACATGATGGTTGTTTGTTTTAAATTATATACTATCAGGAAAAATATTGCGGTGACAATGGTATTTAGTAATACATAATATAAATACTTTTTTCGAATTTCTTTAAACCCTTTTATTTTAGCAGAGAAAAAACCGATGACAATTAAACATATTATCAGTATTATTAACATTGGGAACAATGCTTCAGGTGAAAAAAGGTATTTAAGGTATCTTTTCATAGTATTTTTACGCTAATTTGGTTGAAATATTCATTCTCCCGGTATAGGGCTTATCATCTAAAACAAACACTTGTTTTGAAGGGGCAATAGTGAAATTTATTTCAAAGTCATTTTCAAACGGAATGGTAAAGTTTAAAAATAGGGATATTATTTTGTTAATTTTACCATTATCGAAATATTCAACGATATTATTTAATCTTTTTATATTATTAATGGTAAAAGTATACTTTTTTAAGTAGGTGATATTTGATGCTTTTAATGCAAAATTATCACCAAGTTGAAGCTCATTATCAGCGGTTGAAGTATCATTTATAAATACAGGAGTTTCAGTTATCGTAATTTTTTCATTAAAAATATGTTCTAACATATAAGCAATAGCGTCAATATTACCTGAAATTTTATGAATAAAAGGAATGAATTTAAAAACTTTAGCCATCATTTCATAAGGTAAGCTTTGATCAATATTCCATATTTTATTGAGCAATATTAAAAATTCACGATCTCCTAATGCACTTATTATATCAGTTTCTTGTTTCTCTGTATCTAATAAATAATTAAATAATTCATTCTCTAAGGGCTGAAAAAAATCTTTGGCAGCGGTCTCTTGTTTTTTTCTTTCTTTATAATGGTCAACCATTTCTTGGGTATAACCGGCATTATTTGAAGGGTGAAAAATAATTTCAGGAAAAATATCATAAAAACCTAATTTGGTTAAGTATGCATAATGGGTTTTTGACATTGCACCATTATTTGCCTTGATATCTTTGATATCTTTGCTATATCCTCTTTCAAAAAAATCTTGAAACTTATAATGAATATTATAATCTTTTATAAAATTTATAAAAAAAGCTTCAGCTTTGATATCAAAATCAAGACTGTTTAGCTCTTCTTTTAAATCACTATCAATTAGTTTTTTTTGCATTTTTTTGATTGTCTCAAAATTTTCATTTCGTCCATAATACACACCATTTTACTATGAATCAACTATTTTTATCTAGTTTAAGTATAATGAACTATTAATCTATACTGTTTTGTTTTGCTTTAATTCTCCCCGAAGCTATATAGCGTTCTGCCCAATATGGACTATTTAGATCTGCAACCTGTACTCCACCAGTAACGTTAGAAGAAAAGAATTTATTGTTTTGAAGATATACACCTACATGAGAAATTGTTTTCTCTTTATCAATTCTAAAAAAAACTAGATCTCCTTCTTTTAAAAATCGCTTCTTTTTAAATCTATTTACATTTTTTGACCAAAACATCTCATTAGATGTCCTTGGTAATACAATTTTATAAATATCATTAAAAACTATTTTTGTCATAGCAGAACAATCAATACCGTTTTTATCCTCTCCTCCATATAAATATGGAACATTAAGCCATTTATAAATCAGCGCATATAACTCGTCATTAACTATTTTTTTTGGAGTTACCTCTACAATAGAAGCTATTTTCTTACGTTCACTTTCAGACAATAGTGTCGTTCCTCTTATGACTTTATTATCAGTTTCATTTAGAGTATTATCAGGTAATGTGTTGTATGTTTTTTTAGAGCAACCTCCAATTATAAAAATAATAATAGTTAAATAACTAATAATTTTCAACATAAAATTTTACTTTTACTTATTAAAGAAACCTATTTATGGAAAATAAAAATATAAAAATTCATTACGATAACAAAGTTTATTTATCTTTTTTAATGATTTTTTTATTTGGAATAGGAGTTTTAGTTGCTAAATATATGAAGCAAGAAAATTGTGATGAGATTGGTTTTGATATTATTGCACAAACATTTACTACCGGAGATTTGATAGAATTCAAGAGTACTGGTGATACTAATTTTAAGTGGGAATGGGATTTTGGTGATAGATCTCAAAAAGAGTACGTCTCAAATACATTGCATAAATATGACTCCGTTGGTTTATATACGATAACTTTAAAAGTGAATAATAGTTGTGTGGTCAATAGACAATTATATATTAAAGAAAGAGTGTATGTGAAAAAATCAGACCTTGACCGTGTACCTGTTATTGTTTTTCCTGACGAGATTAGAGCAGGAGATCTTATCACTTTTGAATGTACTTCAGATTATGCTAAGAAATGGGAATGGCGTTTTGGAGAAACAGATAAAGTAGATGATATTTCTGCGATCACTAAATATAAATTTGAGGAAGAAGGAACCTATAAAATATCATTGATAGTGAATGATGATATAAAAAATGCATTGATAAGAACAATAGATGTTTTACCTAAAAAAAATGAAAGACGACGACGAAGACGTTCTTCAATAGATCCAGTTGATAATGTTTTATTAAACCAAATTCCTGATAAACCTGATGTTGATGCTTCAACTGAAATTAAAAAAATAAAACTATCTAGAAAAGATGCAAAAAGAATGTTGCAAGATTATGCCATTGGTAAAATTGACTATGCAGATATAAAACATAATTTTTGTTCTAATAATATTAGAGTTGTAAATCCATCAGGAAAAATAAGTTCATTAAAAGAATTATTGACTGCTATTAGAGGTAAACAAATTAACCTAATTGATATTAGTTTGTATAAAAATGAGAGTACAGGTTGTGTAAAGACAATAAATGTAGATCTAAAAATTAAAGGGACATTTTTCTGGAGAAGGTATTGATTGAACTCATCTTGATTTTTTGTTTTTAACCGAAAATGAGATGATCCCGAGTATGTCAGGGGCACAGATGAGGCACTTTTTGTAAGGTATAGCAGAGTTACGCATAAGAAAAGAGTTCATTGTTTTTATTCTAAAAAATAATGCTAACCCGTTATGCATTTTGCGTGAAAATAATTTCCGAAATGTCAGTTCTAGTGATCCGCCAGAGCGGATAGTATCGAGAACTAATTTAATAGCTAAAATTCTTATTCTCGATACAAATTTTACTCATTTCAATCGTAAAATTCACTTGAATTGACAGAATTTGTCAAAATGCACAACGAGTAATACTACTTTGATTTATTATATGGTAATCTAGTTTGAAAAAGTAGTTAGTATGTCTTCCTAAGCACAATCGAAGAACTTTCATGTTGATGTTTCTAAGCATTTCGATAAACTACGTTTACTATCTTCTAAATAAAATATATATTATTTCTCAATAATGCTCAATGTGACATTTTAGTAAATCTTATTATTTTCCCAAAAGGAAAAGGTATATTTAATACCACTAGCTAGGAGATAACCCTTAAAATTAGGAGGGGAGTTTTTGGAAAGAAATTTAAAGGTATAGTTACAATCTAAATTCCTTCCTCCATAGCTATCGGGATAAAGGGAAGGTGTCTGCCAAGGGTGGACGGAAGGGTTTTACATATTCACAAACTCATAACCCGCTAAGTCAAAACTACGTAAGTCAATTTCAGTTTCATTTAATAATATATCATACTCTAAATAAGCTTTTAAATTGGCTAACCAAAAGGTCCAACCATTGCTACATCCATAAAAAATTTGTAATTTACTTTTCTCATCTTCAGGTATTTTGGTTTGAGCTAATGAAAGTAACACCGCATCTCCTTTTTGTTCCAACGTGACTAATACCTCACAATTTCCGGCAAATGAAAATCGGATGAGTTCATTTTTTGTTACTTCCAGTATTTTACCATCTTCTTTTCCATCCCAATTATGCCACATCCATGTATATACATCATCAGCTTTTACAAATTCTTGTGACGCAATTTTATTCCCATTTCGTTTGTATTCAGCATTTCTTAAAAACCATGAGCAGATACCTTCTTGGGTTGCCCAACACCAATACAGCTTTTCTATGTCTGCCTTGATATGAATTTTTTTTGTGAATGAATTCCAAGCTAGTTTTTTCATCTGTTTAAAGTTTACTTTTTGCATGTTCAACTCCTAGGTCAATCCAATAAGGTAAATTCTTAAAATTTTCTACTTCAACATAAATAAACTCTTTCATAGGTCTTTTTGTAAAGTCCATGGGTCTAACATTGTACTTTTCCAGTTCATTTTCTATTTTAGATGCAATTACTCTTACTGCCAATTCATTTTTCACAATACCAACTGACATTTTTCCTTTATACAGAAAAGACAATCCGCCAAACATATTCTTTTCAGTAATATCGTCTTTGTATATTACCAAATGCTCTCTTATACTATTTGCTAATTGTTCGTTATATGTCATTAGTTATTGGTTTCAGAAATGTCTTCATTCCATAATTCAGGCTTTTCTTTAATAAAATCAGCCATTAATTTAATAGTCTCTTTATCATTCAGCAGTTCAACTTCGATACCTTGTTCCTTTAAAAAAGGAATATTTCCTTCAAAATTTACATTTTCACCAATGACTACTTTCTTAATTTTGAATTGTACAATAGTACCGGAACACATCATACAAGGGCTCAACGTTGTATATAAAATTGTATCTGAATAATCTTGTAATCTACCTGCATTTTGAAGGCAATCCATTTCACCATGCAGGATAGGGTTTAACTGTTGCACTCTTTGGTTGTGACCTTTACCTATAATTTCATCATCATTTACCAATACAGCTCCAATAGGTATACCACCTTCAGCATAACTCTTTTTTGCTTGTTCTAGCGCGAGGTAGTAATGTAAATAGTTGGTCATAATCCATTAAATGAATTGATTAATCCAAAGATACAGAAATTTAATGACGTTTTTTGTAGGGGGTTATTCGGGTGCACGGCAAGTTTCACTTAGAAAATATAAAACGGAACGCAGATGACACTGATTGAGCAGATTCCCGCTGATTTACTAATAAGTATCTGTGACAAATCATAATCCCGTGTACTCGGGAGCATTATCTACATTCTATTGGGAAATTTGCCGTGCACCCGGTTATTTAGTCAATCTGCTCAAAAGTTTTTTTACCCAACATAAAATGTTGCCAAACAATACTTTTACTATGATAATAAGTAGTTTTTTTATGTAGAATTTTACTACGCTTTTTTAGCATAGTTGGAAGGTGCCAGTAAAAACTAAAATGGGCTTTGATAATTGCCCAGATATGTAATGGTTTTAGCTCAAACAGGAATTTAGCTCCTGCAAGTCCATCTAATAATAACCTGGATAGGATAACAACAAATAAATAACGTTTTGGTATATTTTTAATTATTGAAAATAAGCTATTTCTAAAGTTCAAAAATGTTTTTCTTGGGCTAGCTTCATGTAATGTTGCGCCACCAACATGATATACAGTAGATGTTCCAACATATTTAATGGTATAATCTTGATTTTGAACACGCCAACATAGATCTATTTCTTCTTGATGGGCAAAATATTGTTCATCAAAACCACCAAGTTGATGATACACCTTAGAACGAATAAAAAAACAAGCACCTGAAGCCCAAAAAATCTCAGCTGTGTCGTTGTATTGCTCCTCCTCATTTTCTAAACTAGAAAAAATACGCCCTCTACAATATGGATAACCATAGAAGTCAATAAAACCACCTGCGGCACCGGCATATTCAAATTTTGTTTCATTTTTAAAGTCTAAAATTTTCGGTTGGATAACTGCTGTATTTTCTGAACTTTCAAATTCATCAATAATAGGTTTTATCCAACCGTTAGTTACTTCAATGTCAGAGTTTACCAAAGCATAAATATCAGTATCAATATTTTGTAAAGCATCATTATAACCTTTAGCGTATCCGCCATTAATTGTATTCTGGATAATTTTTATTTGTGGAAAATTGGTTTTGACAAATTCAACAGAATCATCCGTAGAGGCATTATCTGCAATATAAATTTCAGCATCATTACCTGTACAATTTATCATAGCAGGTAAAAATTGCTCTAATAATTGTTTACCGTTCCAATTGAGTATGACTATAGCTATTTTCAAATGTGATAATTACTGATTGCAAACTTAGTTTAAATGGTTTAAAATGAAGAAAAAAACAAAGAAAATCAGTTCGATATTTAACCACAAAGTTCACAGTAGAAGATTGCCAGTTTTAATGTCTTTGCTATAAATGAAGCTGAATAAAAAATAAAATAGCTAAAATTAACTGAATTTTACAATTCAACTTTTTACAATTCTCCTTAATTATTTATCATGTTTATCTTATGAATTTTTTTCTATTAACTTTACATCAATGTTATTTACCTTTTTTTTATTGTGAAATTATTTACCAATGCGTAGGATATTACAATTAATTTTTGCTTTAGTTCTTTTCCTCAATTTTAATGAGGTGTTTTGTCAACAAAATGAATTTGTAGATGGTAAATTAATCAATGTTAAAACTCAAGAGCCTATTTCTTTCGCATCCATACGGATTAAGAATAAGACAATAGGATTGATTTCTAATTTAGATGGGGGATTTAAAATCCCTATTGATCTAAAAAAGAATGGAGACACTTTGCAAATTTCTTCTCTTGGATATAAGTCCAAAGAAGTCCTTTTATCTAGCCTAGCTATAAATCGAATAAATAGGATATATCTTGTAGAAGATGTAATGGCGCTTGAAGAAGTGGTCGTCACAACATCAAAAAAGCGTAAAAGACTAAAAGCTAAGGAAATTGTTAGTTTAGCAGTTGCCAAGATTCCTCAAAACTTTCCCGAAGTACCTTTTTCCTATGTTGGTTATTATAGGGACTATCAATTACAAGGCGGTAATTATTTAAATCTTAATGAAGCGGTTTTGGCAGTTTTTGATCCAGGTTTTGGCTTTAATGATCTAAAGGATACGAAAATAAGAATATATAAATATGAAGAAAATTCAGATTTTCCTAGAGATTCAATTGCTTCTCAATCCTATAATTATGCAAATAGAACTAAAATTATTCCTAATGCCACTATAAGTGGGCGAATAGGAAATGAATATACCACACTTCGATTACATGATGCTATCCGAAATTATAATATTAGAACCTATTCTTTTGTGGATCGTTTAGACCATGATCTTGTGAAAAATCATAAGTTTAGGTTAAAACCTGATACTTTTTTCGATGGAATTCCGCATTACAGTATTAAAATATCCAAAGTTTTTGATAACGTTGAAATCATAGGCAAAATTTTTATTAATAAAGTTAATTTTACCATTCATAAACTGGAGTATGCCGTTTACGAAAAAAAGCCTCAAAAATATCGGAAAGAACCATTTTCTAATACTGGCAGATTGACATTGGTAAAAGGTAAGTTAGGAAAATTACTTTATGATATAAAAGTAGAATATCAAAGCTATAACGATAAAATGTACCTAAATTATATTTCTTTTCGCAATGCTTTTGATATTTTATTACCTCCGAAGTTTGTTCCACTAGCAGCAGAAATCGATAGTGACAGGAAACGCTTTAAGCTTATTTTTAATAATCCACCGCTTGAGAAGGAGGCTCAAAAAAAGGAAAAATATAAGTTGTACTATCAAGGAAGGAAATTGAATATCGCCAAGGTCGAAGTTGAAAAAAATAGTGTTTTCTTATATCCTGTTAATGAAAATATAGTTTTTGATAGTAAACTGGTTGAATTCTATAGAACGATGACATCTAAGGGTGTTGGTATAGAAATTAAGGGTGTTAGAGACATTTATGGAAATTTAATAAATGAATCCGAAGCAGTAAATTATAATCAATTTAGAGAATTTTTCGTGCAACAACTTTCGTTAAAAACCAAAAGACCTATGGACAGTTTGTATATGATAAAAACCATTCCTATTTATCAAGATCAGCATATCGTTCCACCCGCAAATCTGTCAGATTATTGGATGAATACTCCATTAAAAAATAGATAGACATTTGAATTTTTTTTTAACTAAGTTCTTTGATCTACTATCTAGTTTAATCTATAAATTCCACTAGGCTCTGCTTCGGGATAGTTCGTTTTAAGAAATCTCTTTATTAGAATTTTTACCATTATTTTCTTATAAAAAACTAAAAAAGATTATTATAATGATTAGAAGGTAAAAATATCCCACCACTTTCATTATAAAAACTCTTATCTAAATTAAATATTCCTTTTACAGATTGATTCCATGAGGCTCTTCCTCTAGGGTGGTATCCTATCATGGCGTTCCAATTCTTATAGTTTTGATGTCCGTTGGTTTCTAATAACCCTATCTTCATTCCAGGTAATGGAGCCAGTCTTGCTGCAACAGATTTATTCCAATCCACCATTACAGGATTTACTGTTAGATCAGTACAAAAGCAAGGAATATTTCGATCATGAGCCAATTGTGATATTTTCATCGTCATACTAAGTGTTTTTGCCACAGGTTTTAATGCCATGGCTGAATAACCCATTTCTATTCGCTCTAAAGCATCTTGATCTGTATGTGCACTTTCGTCTGCAGCTATTCTAATATCAATATCTGAAACGTCCTCTCTAAAAGATTCCGGAAAGGGTTCCTCAACAATAATAATCTGATTGAACACATTTATCTTTTTGCAATAATCTAATAGTCTATTAAATGTATTTTTTGTTTTATAACGTCCATTAGCATCCAAATAAAGGAGTATTTTTCCAGTGGGTGAGTACTCTGTTCGAATGTCTCCCAGCTTTTTTTGAATAAGATCCATTTTAAGCATATCCTTTTCTAACATTTCTTGTTGAGTTCCGGGGGAACCTATTTTAATTTTCAAGAAAAAATATCCTTTTGCTCCTAAGTTTTCTATTTCTGAATCGGTAGTAGAGTATGAAATAGATGGAATACTGGCCAATTTACTGTGCTTGTATGAAAGCCCGGCTTTATATTGTTTGGGAATAAGATTGTCAAATGAAGTAATTCCATTTTGTTTAGCATAAAGTAACCAGGCGGCATTATCAACTGAAACCAGTGCATTAAGCGCAAATGTCTTACGTAAATTAATGTTACGGGTGATTTTTATTCCATAATCATGTACTTCATTTAGAATATCATCCACCATTTTTATAGGAGTATCAAAGGTTTGACCTTGTACTAATTGTAAAGCTCTACTGGTCAAATTGTACATGAGGGCATTGCTTCCACTTTCACCCCATTGCTGCGTTACTACTGAATCTGACCATAATGGGCTTTGAATGCCTAAGCCAACAGAATTATTGCCATCATTATCCTGTAATTTAGCTGCAACCTGCCATAAACGTGTAATATAGCCGCCTTTAAAACCATACGAATTGATCAATGATTCTCTCTCAAATGCTACTTTCGTATCATCTATCGATAAGCCCCTTTTTAATTTAACTTGTTTTTGTGTCATCATTATATTGGGTAATCCTATTGTTGTAGCTCCTGCAAGTATGGTCATTTTTTGAATGAAACTTCTTCGGCCTGATTCAGAATGATAATTTTCCTTGGTCATTAATGGTTTTTTTAATTCAATTCACGTATTTTAATACTTCTGAAACTTACTTCATTCTCGTAGTCCTGTAGCAGGATATTGCCTTCTTGACTTTGTCCGAAATTCTTAAATTTGCTATATTTACTATATGCAACAAGGGCACTGAATAATTGAGAAAAACGGTTATATTCAACTATTTTTTCATTGTTTAACCAATGTTCTACTTTACCATCAACAGATAAAATGCGAACTTTATTCCAAGTATCAACTCCTTTAAATAGTTCTTTTTTTTCTTTAACAAAAATATTTTCCGGGGGAATGAGAGCATAAAGTGAACCTAGTTTATGAGTTCCGTTTACACCTATTTTAGAATTAGGAATTCCTTTATCATCAATTATCTGATATTCGCAACCTATGAGGTCGCCATTTGGTAATCGATTTACAAAATACTTAATACCACTATTGGCTCCTTTGGTGATTTTAAATTCTAATTCAAGTTCAAAATTTCTAAATTCATCAATCGTAACAATATCACTATACGTAATTGATGGATCCGGATTTTCCGGTAGCACCTTTAATTCTCCATTCTCAATTTTCCATCTTTTATCAGGAAATTCATCTGATTTCATTCCTTTCCAACCTTTTGTACTTTTACCGTCCCACAATAGTCTGAATCCATTTCTTTTTTCCCAATTTGTAAGCTCATTTGGTAAATAGCTGATTTCAGGTACAGTTAAACTCTTATTCCATTGGTTCATTCCAAAATCTGATGTCAGAATTTTGATGTTTTTCCATTTTATCTGCGCTCCTTCTAAATCCGGATTGTTAGAAATATCAGGTATTTGTAAACCTATTAGCCCCTCGGTGACCCTGTCATCAACTAGTCTGGCACAATGTATTCCATTGACCCAAGTATTGATAGTATTACCAATGGCTTCAATATGATATTTATTCCACTGTGCTATTTTAATAGCTGATCTTGCCTGATTATTTCTACTTAACGGATACAACCATCCTCTTCGGTTTCGTCCATAAATGCCACCACTATAACCTAGAGATGCAGGATCAATTTCAATTTGGTAACCATACAACCCTTTCTGTTCATCTTTTTCTATATTTGATCTGATCAGCACTCCAGAGTTAACCAGTGTATCAAAATAAACTTCAAATTCAAGAATAAAATCCCTGTATCGCTTTTTTGTAACCAAATAAGTAGCTGATGTATTACGCTTAACTTCACCAATAATTATATGATTACTCACCGTAAAATTAGATTTTCCTCCAATCTTTTTCCAATTTTTAATTTCCTTTTCATTAAATGGATTACTCCAATTGGATTGAGCATAACTATTATGTTGGAGTAAAAAACCTAAGATTATTATTAGCAGTTTTGAGCGAAATAAATTTCTCATTAGTATTAATTTATTAAATTTTTAATCTAAAAGAATTCCCCTAGGCTCTGCTTCGGGGTTTCCGATTTACCTCTCCTTGGGAGAGGTCGGAACTGCTTTTCGCAGTTCCGGGTGAGGTAAAATACAAAATTTCGATTTTTGGTCCTAAGACCAAAATGAAACCGGCGAAATACCCCTATGGCTCTGCCTCGGGGATAGTCGGTTTCAAGAATTTTTTTAATTGTTTCGTTACTAATATTATTGATCATAAAGCCTAGCTTATATTTATTAGTCAATTCATAAAATTAAAAGTTAGGAAAATTATAGTATATCATATTAGCTTTCTAATCTGCTATTTTTCTATACCAAGGTAATCTATTGATTGGGGCATCAACTTCTAGTCTAACAGGACCTTTTACAAAACTTCCATCTTCTCCTTGCCACTTTCCTTTTGGAAAATCTATAAATCGAGATACTTTACCTTTTTCTAAGACAGGAGCTACCAAAATATGATTACCCAACATAAACTGATCTCTTATTTTTTCATATCCTTTGTTAGGAAACATGTATTCCATGCTGCGTACTATTGGCTCACCTGTTTTTCCTGATTCATTAGCTATTATCAATATTTCATTTCCAAATTGTATATGAAGATTTGCCATGTTCTTGCATATTTTCAAATTTTCTTGATTTAGAATTCGCCATGGAGCTACTGAAAATTGCATCATAGGCATAAGTGCATGGCATTGTGCCGACCTAACAATAAGCTCCTCATCTAAAATAGAGGTATCAAGAAATGAATCTAATTCACCTCCGCCAATCATATCAGGACATGTAAAAGCATATCCATTAAGACCTTGTGCTATTATATCTGGAATTAAGGTGTTTAGATGCTCCCAAGTATGGTCTTTATCGCGTAACCTTTGTGCCAAGGCTTGACCTGCCATTTTCCAACTTGCACGGTACTCATTCAATGGGAATTTTAATCCTATAGATGCATGTTTTTCAGTATGTTCGTTTGGAAGTACATCTTTGTACGAATATACATTATTATAAAATTCTGGATCTCCTGCATCTAGTTTAAATCCATCTACACCATATTTTTTCTGAAGTTTTTCCATTTGGTCAATATACCATTGTTCTCCTTCTGGGTTGGTAAGGTCAATAATTGCACTGGCACCATTCCACCAACGTACAATGGCCGGTAAAGTTTTCTTTGCATCTTCAAACACTAGGAGATTTTTTGACGCCAAGTCACGGTATACTTTTGAATCTGGACTTACAAATGGACAAATCCAAAGCATAATTTTAAATCCCATTTGATGAAGTTTATCTATCATTAATTTGGGATTATCGAAGCGTTCAGATGAAAATTCCCATAAGCCATAATCAATTTGCCAATTATCATCAATCATCAATATTCCTGGAGGAAACCCATTATCTAGTATAGACTGTGCATATTTAAGAATATCATTTTCATTCTGGTTGTACTGCAATTCTATCCATGTATTGTACTGTGGATGTGTAAACAGTGTTGAATCGGGAATTTGACCTGAAGGCGGAAAGTAATTCTTACTTACATGTAAAAATACATCTTTTAAAGTTTTGCCCGAAGACCCAAACTCTACTTTCGAAAAAGTAGAAGAAGCTATTACAAAATTATTTTCAAATTTGATATTTAATGGATGTTCACTCCAGATATACCTTCCTTTATTAGAAATAAACAGGGGTACGGCCTGATTTCCTTTTGTATCACCAAGCTGATTATAAGAAAAGTCAACTACACCATAAGGCATGAGTTTACCATCTACAGTAGCCCCTCCCCACCAATATTCATTTTTTAAAAGTTTTTGTTTAATCTCAAACTTCTGGTTAGTAGATTGACCAGACAAAACGTTATTAAAAAATAATACTAATAGAATAAATTTTATAATTATTTTCATGAATTTCTTAATTTGCGCTTTAATTTTATTATTGAACTCATCTTGAATTATACTATTAAAACCCGTTGTGCATTTTGATAAATTCTGTCTCCCGAAACTTCGGGACGAGTGAATTTTACGATTGAAATGAGTAAAATTTGTATCCAGAATAAGAATTTTAGCTATTAAATTAGTTCTCGATACTATCCGCCTCTGGCGGATCACTCGAACTGACATTTCGGAAACTATTTTAACTCAAAATGCACAACAGGTTATTAAACAATTCTCCGGTTTACAGCATCCCATTTTACCATTCTCTTTTCTCGGTAAGATTTGGTACTCATAATTACAGTAATAGCTTCTTCAAAACTTATATCAATTCCGCAACTAACCGGAGTGCCATATCTAATTGCATTTAGCCATTCCTTTATATGAAGGTGGGTTGCGTCAACTTTTTTTCCGTCAATTACAATATCTGTCAACCCTCTACTAGCATAGTAATTTGCAGTAGCAGAAGAAATGGCATCTATGTCTGAGTTAGGTGATAGAGACAAGATGGGGTCATCTGCTGTAATCAAACCAGCATCAAGTTCACTTTTATACTTTTTAGAATTTGCATCTGCAGTGATTTTCAGATCACCACCTATTTCAAGAGTTGCATCGCTACCCATAAAAATTCTGCCTCTTGAACGGCTATTCATTAGTGTAGCACTATATAACAATGACATTTTTTGATCAGGAAATTCGTAGACAACCTGAAATACGTCTGGTATATCTCTGCCATCATCATAATGATATATTCCTCCTGATGCCATACATGTTTTAGGAATACCACATTCTAAAATACCATTAACTGCATCAAATTCATGAGAAAATAATTGTCCAGCAAGTCCATTAGCATAATCCCAATATTTGGTCCAGTTGTAATACCTGTCTGTACTAAATGACACTTTAGGACTTTTACCTAACCATTGTTCCCAATCAATTGAATTTAGGCTTCCGGGCTTAGGTTTGCCATTCTCATAATCTCTTACCCAAGCTCCTTCAGGACCATTTCTATTGGTAGTGCACTCTACTAGGTTCACATGTCCTAAAACTCCCTTGCGTATTAAATCACGTGCCTGGGTATATATCGGGTTCTGCCTTACCTGATGACCTAACTGGAAAACCAAATCACTATTTTTAACAACATCGTAAACTTTATAAATCTCCTCTTCGGTACGAGTCAGATTTTTTTCACAATACACATGTTTTCCTGCCTGTATGGCATCAATGGTCATTTGTGCATGGTGATGATCCGGGGTTGCGATAATGACTGCATCGATATCTTTGCTTTCAAGCAGTTGGTGATAATGCATAAACCGTTTAGCACTAGGGATAGATTTAGAATCTTTTATTGCTTCGATGCTATTTGTGGATTGAACTATGGCTTCTTCAGCCCTCATATCAAAAACATCACATACCCCTGTGATAGAAACATTCAGAGACTCCTGTTTTAACCAGTCGTCAAGTCTGGTGAAATTCTTATTAGCATTCGATTTTTTAGACCAATCTTTTAGCATTTTGTCGGACATAAAGCCTGATGCTCTCATAAGAGAATCCTGTCCGCGTGAACCACATCCTATAATACCAATACGAATATGATCCTGCTTTTTGTTTGAGATTGGCACGACTGAATTAGTTTTCTGTTCTCCTAACCCAAGGTCATTTAATATTTTACTTCTATTTTTCTTTTTTTGGGATTTATAATCCGTCATTTCACTAAATTCATAGCCAAATGCAGCAATAAAAGGTATCGAAGCTAATGCTTTAAAAACAGTTCTTCTATTAGTTCTGAAATTATTTTCAGGACTATTATCTTCTTTAGATGGTAATTTATCTTTGTTTTCTAAATTTTTATCATCCATGATTCACTTATTTATCTGATTCTATAATAAAGAAGAGTCTTCATTTTATTATAGTTTTTAATTGAAATTCTTTCTATTTACTAACAGGTCAAGACCCAGATAATTTTCAGAAGCAAATAAGGCAAGCATAAACAATGCTGATGCCTCAATTAGAGTTTTGTTTATGATTAGATAATTACCTTCTGAAGGTACTGCATATTCCAGTCCCACTAATGGTGGAGTACACAGGTAGTAAAGAAGTAACAAAAGCATACCGGCAAAAGCTGTAATTCGCGTAAGTAACCCCAGCATAAGTAGAAGACCAATTATAGTCAGTCCCCATTCATTTAGTAAATCAGCTACTTTTAATAGTTTTTGGTTTTCGGTTATGAATATGAAGATACCTGAAAATGGTCCTTGAGATGCCTTCAGAAACCCAATTGAGCTCCAATTGGGATCAATTAATTTTACCAACCCTTCATAGAATAGGTGCCAACCAATAAATACTCTTAAAAGCATAAGTGCAATGGCTTTAATATCTATTTTTATTTTTTTCATACTATTAAATTTTCCTTATAATTGTCTAAATCTCATTTATAAAATAAAAATAGGAATACTTAACAATTCTCCGAGTTTCAACATTCCATATATTCTTCATAAGAAGTTTGAATTATAGATTCATAATAGTGAGCCAAAATTTAACTTGTATTTACAAGTTGGTAGTTTTATCAAAGATATTAAATATTTGGACAATTCCAAATTTTAATTTTTTTTTGAATATCCGTATAAATGGCTTAATTTCTTGGTTTTGAAACTGAATAATCAGGTAATTTCTTTAAAAAAACATATCGCTCATTTATAATATCTAATGTACAGTAATAATGCTGCAAACCGTTAGTTACCATTAAATACTCAGCATTTAATTTGAGATTATAACGTGCTATCTGATCAAAAGCTTTTTGTGTTATTTTGATTGAAGGTGATTTACATTCTATTATAATCTTAGGCAGCCCCTTTGTGTTGAAAACCAATATGTCAAATCTCTTTTTTAAGGTATTGACTGTCAATTGTTTTTCTACAGCAATCAATGATTTTGGATATCCTCTTACGGTAATCAAATAATGAACTACGTGTTGACGTACCCATTCTTCGGGAGTTAGTGCCACATATTTTTTTCTGATAATATCAAAAATTAACTGGGTATTTTCGTTACTTTTGATTCTGAATTTGACTTGAGGTAGATTCAATAAAACCATACTACAAAAATGAATATTTTTTTCTTATAAATGGAACGCATCAATCAAATAGTTTCTGACATTAAGGATGGAAATATAAAACCTATCTACTTTTTAATGGGCGAAGAGCCTTATTATATAGATAAGATTGCGGATTATATTGAAAAAAATGTACTTGCCGAAGAAGAAAAAGGCTTTAATCAAATGGTATTATATGGTAGAGATGTAAGTATTGAAGACATCATATCAAATGCGAAGCGTTTTCCAATGATGGCTGAACGTCAGGTTGTTATTGTTAAAGAAGCACAAGATCTTTCGAGAACTATTGAAAATTTATTGGGTTATGTTGAGAATCCGCAGCCAAGTACTGTTTTAGTTATTTGCTATAAATATAAAAAGCTTGATAAGCGAAAGAAACTTTATAAGGCGATTGAAAAAACAGGACTATTATTTGAAAGTAAAAAGCTATATGATAATCAAGTTGGAGATTGGATTCGTAGAGTACTTTCAGGTAAAGATTATCATATAGAACCAAAGGCAGCGTTGATGCTTGTTGAGTTTTTAGGTACTGATCTATCAAAAATTGCCAATGAATTGGAGAAATTAATGATCGTATTACCTAAATCATCTACAATATCAGCAACACATATCGAAGAGAATATTGGTATCAGTAAAGACTTTAATAACTTTGAATTACGGAAAGCAGTAGGCGAGAAACAGATAGTAAAAGCCAATCAGATCATCAATTATTTTGGGCAAAACCCTAAAAGTAATCCATTGGTAATGACAATTTCACTACTGAATAGTTTTTTTACACAATTATTGATCTACCATGGTTTGTCTAATAAATCTAAGGGTAACGTTGCTAAGGCATTAAGAATAAACCCATATTTTGTTGATGATTATCAAAATGCATCTAGAAATTACCCAATGCGAAAAGTATCACAAGTAATTTCATTATTACGAGATGCAGATGTAAAAAGTAAAGGTGTTGGAGCTACAAATTTATCTCATGGAGATATTTTAAAAGAACTGTTGTTTAAGGTGATGCATTGATGTATGGATATTAATTCAAAAACTTAGTAAAACATATGTTATTTTACAGTTTAACGAGTAGTATCATTAGTTGAAAGGTTATTTATTTCAGAAGTTAATAGAAGTAAAATTTTCTTATTCTCATCTAAACTTTTTAAGATTTCAGACCTTGTATCTTTAAATACATCTTTTACATTATTAAATATGTTATAGTAATAAGAAATACCTTCTTTTAAGTTTTTTGCAAATGTTGACAAGTACTTTTCTTGTTTTTTATTCATAGAATCTCTCGTTTCATCAATTTTATTTTTAAGAAAATCGATATAGATATTTAGCTCTTTTATAAACATGTTTGGACGATCAGTTCTTGATATCATATTTGATCTTCCATAAATATGGTTTGTAATATCTTTTAAACTCATTATTTTAGAATAGTATGCCATATTAGGGCCAGGACAAACAGAAACTCCTTCTCCTTCAACTTTTGTATCTAAATCGTATGCTAATAACGCGGAAGTACCTAAACCAACACATGTACAGGTTTTTTCAATAATTTTATTATATTTAATTTGATGTTCTTCAAAAGATAATTCTTCATTATCTAATTCTTTTATTTTCAAATATTGATATTCTCTTGATGCTGTACAAATTCCTTTTTCTTTAAATTCTTTATTTAAAGCAACAAATTTCTTAGGACAAGAGCTTCCGGGTCTTCCTTTATTAATTAACGTTTCTTTTTCAATATCTTTAGTGTTCTCTCTTAGATTATTGAATGGAACACCTAAAGGAGAAATATCACTTAAATACAGATCTTCTTCTTTGGCTTCAGCTAATTGATGTAGTGTTTTATCATCAACTGTTGTTGCTTCGGGCACTAATAAAAAAGGACTTCCCCAACCTACTGAATCAACATTGTAATGGTCAATTAGAAAATCATGTTCTTCTTCTGTTCCAACTCCTCCTTGTGCAGTAATTTCTAATGACAATGGTTCTTTCGGCACTATGCGGTCTTGACTTAAAAGCACTTGGTTTAATAATTCTTCAATAGATGCTTTTAATTCACTTCTTTTTTCTTTAAATTCTGCCAAAACGGGACCTAAGAGATAACCATCTGTAGCAAAAGCATGCCCACCGCAATTAAGACCGGATTCAATTCTATATTCTGAAACCCATAGTCCTTTTTTGGCTAAAAATTTACCTTGGATCAACGCTGATCTGTAATCACTTACCTTTAAGATGATCTTCTTTTTAATTTCACCATTTGCAGTTGGATAAAAGTCATCAAATTTACCCATATAAGCATATAATCTGGGGTTCATTCCTGCTGAAAGTATTAAGGAAGATCTTAAATCGCTATTTGCATATCCTCTAAGAGCTGCATGTGCATCGTTATATTCTATTGGTAATTTTTCATCTTTACTATAATTGTCTTTATCGACTTTTGTCATGATATTTACATCAATACTTCCCATAGTTAGGTTTTTCTTTGCCCAACTTTTAATTTCAGAGAAATTAAAACCGCTTACAGTTAATTTTTTAAACTCTTTTTTAATAGTTGAGCTATCGGGAAGCATGCTGATGTACTCTTTTATTTCATTACTTTTTTCAGCAGTAACATTTTTCAATGCTTCAAACTTCTTTTCTGCTAAGTCATGAATTAAATTTAGATAAGATGTAATCCTTTTTGCTCTAAAATCATCTATTTTATCTGTAATCTCCTTATAAGGGACTTCAAATTTATCACTGTACATTTTTCTTAATTTCTCAAGTAAAATATCATCTACTAAAGAAACAACAGAATCCATGCCATATTGAGCAACCTTTAAAGGTGTATCAATTGTAAACCCTATTCCCATTACAGGAATATGAAATGAGTGTGTTTTTATCATTTTATAAAAATATTATTATCAATTATATATATGCTTGTTGTCATAAGGTTATAAGCCTAAGTTTTACAAATACAAATAGTTTTTATTTATAATTCCTTATCAAAGATATAAAAATTCGGTTATTGGTGTAAGTAATATGTGTTTAAATATTTATATTTTCAGTAATTATTTATTGGTTTCAATCATTAGTTAAAACTATGCTCCCAATAGCTATCGGGATTAGTGCATTTGTCCGCTTTTGTCGGATTCTAAAAATTTTTATAGTTAGAAGTCAGAAGATGGAAACTCGAAGCAGCTTCCGACTTTTAGCTTTAGGCCAATAGAAGAGTATTATTGTCAGTAAATACCTTTAATAGAATTGCTGATTAATGTTTGATCTGACTATAATGAATCTTCTTTTCATTAAAAACAAGTTATTAACCCGGCAGATATAGGTTACAGCTTAAAACTCTTTTAACTTACTAAAAATCAATATGTTCTAGCTTCACATTCTTGTCTTGTCAGTAGACAAGTAATGACCTTTTGTTGCTGTATTAAGTTAATAATTACAAAAACAGAACACCTGAGTGATATGATATAAATCATATTATATATAACATTTGCTTTATAATTTTGTAATGAAAATCACATGAACAAAAACTCTTTTTTATAACCTAAATGCGTTTATTATGAAAACAATTAATTTATTTCTAACCTTTTTATTATCCGTTATAATTTTTACGAGTTGTACACACGATGATGCTCCTGATTTAACTACAATTGTTCCGGGAATTGGACAAAGTTCAGACACTTTGTTAGTTAAAAAATTCTCAACAGCTCCAGTTTTTGATGGAGAAATTGATGCTGTTTGGGCAGATGCCAGACCTCTTATAAACAGAGCTACTGTTACTCCAGCAGGTGATAGAATTATACCACTAAATGGCTCAAGTAATGGAAATGCTTCACTTGAACCTACAGATTTAATGGATCCATATACAGGAGAAAGTTATAAATTTTCATTGCGAGGAGGGCATGATGGAGAATATCTTTACCTTTTGTTTGAATGGGAAGATGATAATGATAGTAGAGATAGGCAATCTTGGTATTTTAACACAGTGACCAACAAATGGCAACAAGAAAACAAATATGCAAATCATGATAATGACAAATTTTATGAAGATAAATTTGGTATGATGTTCCCTATTGGTAATGTGGAAGGTTTTAAAGGAGGAACTTGTACAGTTACTTGTCATAGTAATTTAACAGATCCTCAACCTGGACAGAAAACTACAAGACATTATATGGCTAATGCAGGAGAATTGACTGATTTATGGCATTGGAAACGTAATAGAAATGAACTGTCTCAATCTGTAGATGATGGTTATATTTTTGATGATATAGATGACCAAGGTACTGCTGCTGCAAACGGAAGAAAAGCAGATGAAGGTACAGGTATGTATAGTACATCAATGAAATTTACAGACGATGTTACGGGTTTTAGTGGACCAAAATATGTAATTAAAGACATAGAAAATTATTATTGGATTACTCAAACCGAAATAGATAATGGAACAGCAGTAGCTGTTACAGGTGTTGCAGCTAATGGTGTATTAACTTTAGCCGATGCTTCAACGATTGATCCTAACGGAGACCCAAGTTATTCTCAAGGTTTTGGTACTAAAAGAATGCCAAGTGTAATTATTAATCCAGGAGGAGCAGGAAACGATTTTAGATCAGAAACACAAGTTAGAGCTATTCATATAGGATCAGGTTGGCAATTGGAAATAAAAAGAAAATTAAATACAGGAGATCCTAATGACGCCGTATTTGTAATTGGTGAAGAAATTCCTTTTGGATTAGCAATATTTAACAATGCTGCAATTGGTCATGGTCAAACTAATTTCCTAACAATGAAAATCGAATAATAATCTTTTCATCTAAAAGTGCAGATATTACATCTGCACTTTTACCTTAAAACTTAAGATTTTTTTAATTTAAAACCTTGAACATGAAAAAACTACTTCTATTAATAATAATTATAGCAATGAGTTTATTTATGACCTCCTGTTATTATGATGCCGAACTCGAACCAATTGATGATGGCGGAACAGATGAAGTATTATACCAGAACAATATCGTTCCTCTTTGGGTACAGTGTACAGGATGTCATAAAGCAGGTGGTGACGCTCCTAATATGCAAGATAATTCATATAACAACCTTTTAAATGGTTATGTTGTACCAAATAATGCTGAGGCTAGTATCCTATATAAATCTCTTTTAGGAATTGGTGGTGTACCATTAATGCCTCCGGGTTCAAAATGGCCGGATTCTAAAATTAATTTAGTCAAAGCCTGGATAGATCAAGGTGCTTTAAATAATTAACCTTTAAGAAAACAGACATGAAAAATTATAAAATACTACTTTTTGCTTTTTTGATTTTACCCTTATTGGTCTTTTCTCAAAAAAAGGAAAAGGATACAATTATTAAAGAAAAACCAGAACGCCCTGCATTTGAAAGTTCCTATATTATTGATAACCCGACAAATGTGTTATTTAATAAAAAAACGTTGGAAGTACAAATGTCACATAGATTTGGATTAATTAGTGGAGGAACAAATGATCTGGCAGGATTTTGGGCTCCATCAAATATTAGAATTGGACTTTCATATGCCATACACGAAAGATTAACCATCGGTTATGGAACAACTAAATTTGATCGTTTACAAGATTTTAACTGGAAAGTTGGCTTGCTAGAACAAACTCGTTCAAATAAAATGCCTGTAAGTGTATCATATTACGGAAATTTTGTGATTGATGCGCGTAATAAAAACCAAGGACTTTTTAGAAATTTAGAAGATAGATATTCTTTTTTCAATCAGATAATAATTACTCGTCGGTTTAGCCGAAATTTTTCTTTACAAGTTGCTCCAAGTGTATCACATTATAATGTAGTAAAAAACACGATGAGAAATGACATGATTGCTGTTGCAATAGGTGGGCGTTATAAAATAAGTTCACAAACCGCTGTTATGGTCGATTATAGCCAGCCAATTACAGAATTTTTAAAAGATAATCCTCATCCGGGAATCAGTATTGGTTTTGAATTTTCAACTTCAGCCCATGCTTTTCAACTATTTTTAACTAATTATAATGGAATTGTGCCACAAAAGAATTATATGTTTAATGACCACGATTTCTTTAATGGTGATTTCTTAATTGGATTTAATATTACAAGGCTCTATAATTTTTAATTTAAATAATCATTAGGAACAGTAAAATGAAATAAAAATTGAATGAATTTAATATTTTGTTTTACTGTTTATAAACGTTGAAGATCATGAAAAATAAATCTGGAAAAGAAAAACAAATTTCAAGAAGAGGTGTCTTACCAATATTAGGAAGTGTCTTATTAATTCCTTTTTTAGGGTTTGGTAATAATAACAATGATATACCTCTTATTTCTGATGAAGAGGAATATGAGACACTATTAAAACCAGATGGTACAACAGTTAAAGTAAGAGTTACTACGCTAAAAAGATCAAAAATAGTAAAGAAAAATATGTCAAATAGATCATTTCTTAACTGGCTTGGTAGAAAACTTTAATTATGGAAAATAACAATAAAAATTCAAGACGTAAATTTCTTAATAAAGGATTGAAACTTGGGCTAATTACTGCAATTGGAGGATTAGGTTTAAAAAAATTAGCTTTAAAATTAAATGCACAATCAGATAGTATTTCAGGAGACAAAGAGGAGCTTATGACCACCGATGGTAGTATAGTTCAGGTAAGTTCATCAGAAATTATTGAAGTAGATAACTCACATAAAAACAAACGCAATGTTAGAGAAGGTTTTCCTAACAGAAAATTTGTTATGGTTGTAGATTTGGCGAGGTGTAAAAATGCTTTAGTATGCCAAAAAGCATGTAATAAAAATCATTATATCACAGGTGATAATGCATGGATTAAAGTATATAAAATGCAAGAGTCTAAAGATACAGCTCCGTATTTTATGCCAACTACCTGCCAGCATTGTAATAAACCTCCATGCGTTACTGTTTGTCCTGTTGATGCGACATTCAAACGCAGAGATGGTTTGGTATTAATTGATAACGAACGTTGCATCGGCTGTCGTTTTTGTATGGCAGCTTGTCCGTATTCCGTAAGGGTTTTTAATTGGGACGAACCAGATCAAGCAGAAGTTTATATAGATATGAATATGGAAGATCATGTAAGTTCAACACCAGAATATGCAGGTATGCCAAGTATCAAAGGCACGGTTGATAAATGTGATTTCTGCCCTCACATGATAGACAAAGGAGAGTTTCCGCACTGTGTTAATGCCTGCCCAAACAATGTTTTTTATTTTGGAGATTATTATGAAGATACAGTATCTAACAATGACGAAACCGTAAGACTAAGTGAATTACTAAAAAATAAAGCAGGATATAAATTAATGGAAGGTTTAGGTACAGAACCTAGTGTATATTATTTGCCTCCTACAGATAGATTAGTAGATTTTGAAGATGCTGAAAAATTTTATAAAGAATTTCAATCTGTAGAAAAACCTGAATAAAGATGAAAAATTATGATAAACTTCTTAAAGATCTAGCTCCCAAAAAATTTAACAGATTTTGGGTTATTTGGACTATCTCACTATTAGTGATAATTATAATAGGAATTATTGCATATATAGACCAACTCATAAAAGGACAAGTTGTAACCAACATGCGAGATTATGCACTTTGGGGAATATACATATCGAATTTTGTATTTTTTGTAGCAACTAGTTTTGTAGGATCTGTGACAGTGGCAGTTTTAAGGCTTACCAAAAACGAGTGGAGAACTCCAATAGTGCGAATTGCCGAAATAATTGCTTTGGCTTCCATCATAATGGCAGGTATTACAATTATGATAGATATGGCAAGACCAGACAGGTTACTGAATCTATTTATTCACGCAAGATTACAATCGCCAATTACTTGGGACGTTATTATTATTCCTACATATATTGTGATTAGTTTCTTATTACTTTATTTTCCTTTACTTCCGGATTTTGCATTATTAAAAAAACATTTTAAAGACAAAAAACCAAAATTAAGCAAATGGTACGGAAGATTATCACTTAATTGGACAGGTAGCGAAAAGCAAAAAGCTATTCAAACAAGATCAATAAAAATTATTGCTATAATGATAATTCCAGTTGGATTAATATTACAAACCATTGATGCCTGGTTATTTTCAACTACTTATAGAATAGGTTGGGATAGTACAAATATGGGAGCATATTTTATTTCTGGTGCATTTGTAGCCGGTGTAGGAGCTCTTGTTACCGTAGTTTATGTCGTAAGAAAAGTAAACAAACTCGAAAACTATATAACTGATCTGCATTTTGATAAACTAGGTAAATTTTTGGTGTTGGCTTGTTTAACATATCTTTATTTTAATATTAACGAATATCTAATTCCGGCATTTACAGCTCCTAAAGGTGAAACGATACACTTAAACGCTTTGTTCACCGGACAATATGCTGTGCTTTTTTGGATGGTAATTATTGGTGGATTAATAGTACCAACATTAGCTCTATTGTTCAAAAAAGGCAGAAAACCTTTACCTATGTTTTTTATCGGACTGCTCGTAGTTATAGGTTCTTGGTGGAAACGTTATCTTATAGTAACACCAACCCTTTTACATCCATTCCTGCCCATACAAGGTGTTCCTGAATCTTGGCATCATTACTTTCCAAGCTTACACGAATGGCTGATTACAAGTGCTACTTTGGCAATGGCATTGTTAATTATTACTTTATTGGTACGTTATTTACCGGTAATTCCTATTCAAAGAACAGCAGATGAGCAAGAATTATTATCAACGGATAAAAACACTGAATCATGAACTTTTCAAGGAAAAATCACGAACACCATAAAACCAATAGATGTTTTGTGAGTAAAAAGCAACTAACATTTCGATTTATTTTTCTTATTATTTTAAGTGTTCTTACATTTAATACAGGTTGTCATAATTTATATGCACAAAAAGTAAAACAGAAAGTAAAAAAGAGCAAAGTGCGTATAAAAGCTCAATATGTAAAAATAATGGACGGTGAGATATTTATTGACATTAAAGCAACTGCCAAAATAGCTAAGAAAAATGTTAAAGCAACAGGTATAAAACTAAAGGTCTATAATCAACTTGATGACGAAAAAATCAGTTTAGGAGAAACAATTACAGACAGAAGAGGAAAAAGTAAGTTCTTATTAAAAAATTTAAACACTATTAAACCGGACTCTACAAATACTTATAATATACTTATTTTATTTAAAGGAAACGAGATCTATAAAAAAGCTAAAAAAAGTATCAGTTTTAAAAATGCTGATCTTAAGGCTAAGATGATCATAAAAGATAGTATTAATTATATAACCGCAAGCCTGATAGACCCCATTACTGATAGTCCAATTATTGATGAATCATTAATTGTTCAGGTACAGAGGTTATTAAGACCATTAAAAATAGGCAAAAAATTTAACAATACGGATGAAAACGGTACAATAATTGTCCCTATAGAAGAAGGAATACCGGGTGTTGATGGAAATTTAATTATTGAAGTGGTTTTAGAAGACAGTGATGAATACGGAACAGTAAAAGCACTTGTTGAAGCTCAAGTAGGAACGCCAATTATTGATAAATCAACTTTTGATCAGAGAACAATGTGGTCACCAAGAAGCAAAACACCTATATTCTTATTAATATTTCCAAATTTATTAATTATTGGAATATGGTTTATAATAGTAATACTAATTATTAATTTATTTAAACTTTCAAAATCATGAAAACATTTAAAATTGTAGCATTTATTGTACTTGTTGGCTTTATCCTATTTTCTTTCTCCTCATTTAACCAGGAAGAATGGGAAGTGCCGGAAAAATATAAAACAATGAAAAACCCAACAGATAAAGCAGACAAAGAGAATTTAGCAATTGGCAAATCATTGTATAATAAGCACTGTAAATCTTGCCATGGTAAAGAAGGTTTTGGAGATGGTCCTAAAGCCGACGAGCAAGAAGGTGATTTAGGAGATTTCTCTATAGCAGAATTTCAAGTACAAACTGATGGTGAATTATTTTACAAAACTACCTTTGGTAAAGATGATATGCCAGAATACACTAAAAAAATGCCTGATGATGAAGACAGATGGTTGATTGTAAATTATATGAGAACTTTGGCAGAATAACTCTAGGTATATTTAATTTATAAATTCCCTCCCGAGTGCTCGGGACTGCCTCGGGGTTTCCTGTTTACCTCTCTGAGCCTGTACCGAGCCTTTCGACTACGCTCAAGACAGGCTATAGCCGAGGTAGAGAGGTCGAAACTGTCTTTTTCAGGTAAAAGAAAAACTTCAAATGAGTTCAATGTAACAAATGTTGTAAAACGTGATATATATCATTAAATATTTATCGATTAGTTTTTATATTTGGACGGGTTTGTATTGACATTCAATATAAATAGAAGTGTAGCTGTATGTTTTTTTAAAAGAGTTACATCAACATTTTTGATCTTTTCTTAAACTAATATTGGCGTTGCAATCTATTTGTTGTTTTACAATACATTAAATTAGTTCAATTTTTTTAAAACTATAGGTTATGGAAAATAAAAATTCCAAAACTAATTCTAGAAGGCAATTCATAAAAAAAATTTCTACTGGAAGTATCCTTGCAGCATCTGGATTAACATTTAGTTCTCTTTCTTCTTGTGAAAATTCTTCGCAAGAAAAAACTACTTTATTAACCACAGATGGGAAATTAGTGCAAGTTTCTAATTCAGAGATAAAAGCATTAGAGCACCATCCTGCAACTCCAAAAGAATCGAGACAAGGTATTCCCGGGAAAAAATTTGTTATGGTAGTAGATTTAGGCAAGTGTAAAAATGCCAGAAAATGTATTAAAGCTTGCGACAAACACCATAACCTAACACCTGACAGACCTTATATTAAGGTGCTTGAAATGAAGGATAATGAAAAATCATCTCCGTATTGGATGCCTAAAAAATGTTTTCAATGCGACAATCCGCCATGTGTAAAAGTGTGTCCGGTAGGTGCCACCTATAAACGTACAGATGGTATTGTTCTTATAGATAACGAACGATGTATTGGCTGTAGATTCTGTATGGCCGCTTGTCCTTATTCTGCTAGAATCTTTAACTGGGGGACGCCTCCTGAAGAAGATCAAATAATAGCCTATTCACCTGAAACTAGTATTCCAAGTAAAATTGGTACTGTAGGAAAATGTGATTTTTGTCCGGATATGCTTCGCAAAAATAAACTTCCTCACTGTGTGCCGGCTTGCCCTAACGGGGTCATCTATTTTGGAGATGAAATAGACGATACTGTTACCAACGGTGAAGAAACTGTACGATTGAGTACCTTATTACTTGATAAAGCAGGCTATCGATACTTAGAAGAGTTGGGAACAAAACCACGTGTATATTACCTGCCTCCTGTTGATAGGCTTTTCCCTTTTGATAAAACTACTCAAGAAAATAGTGAATCATGAAAGAATCAACTATCAAAGGACAATTGTTTGTAACAAAAAGAGAAAAAGATCTTTTAAGTCATTTGCTTTTTACATCAATAAAATATAAATTATGGATTGCATTATTACTCCTGTTTATTGTATTTGGAATGTACGGTTATTATCGCCAGTTGAGGTATGGACTAATAGTAACTGCCATGAGAGATTATACTTCCTGGGGAATTTACATTTCTAATTTTGTTTTTTTCGTTGCAATTAGCTTAGTTGGCTCCTTGTTCAGTTCCATATTGAAACTCAATAAAAATGAATGGGCTAAACCTCTTATCAGAGTTTCAGAAATTATTGCAGTAGCTGCCATTATCTGTGCCATAGTGATCATTATTGTAGATATGGGTCGACCAGACCGTTTTTTTAATGTAATAAAGTATTTAAGAATCCAATCTCCTATTATTTGGGATGTAATTATTATTTCTACCTATTTAGTTATAAGCATCTTATTGTTATATATTTCTATACTTCCTGACATTGCGCTTTGTCGTGATCGTCTGACAGAAATTCCTAATTGGAAAAAAAAATTGTATAGGATTACAGCTATCAATTGGAGTAATCATCCCAAACAATTGGCAATGCTACAAAAAGTTAGTAAAGTATTAGCAATTGCAGTACTTCCTGTTGCATTTGCCATTCACACGGTAACCTCCTGGTTATTTGCAACAACCTGGCGTCCGGGATGGGATAGTACCAACTTAGGACCATATTTCGTTTCGGGAGCTTTTATGGCAGGTGCGGCTGTTATAATTATTGCGATGTACTTTATCAGAAAGCATTTAAAACTGAAGGTTTACATTACAGAAAGTCATTTCGATAAAATGGGAAAACTGCTTGTTCTTCTATCTCTTGTATATCTTTACTTTAACATCAACGAATATCTGGGTCCTGCCTTTAAAATGGTTGGAGTTGAAGGTGAACATATCACAGAATTATTTGTAGGAAAGTATGCCCCAATGTATTGGTTTGTTCAGTTAGGTGGGCTTATTTTCCCCATTTTTCTATTGATGTTCAAAGTATTTCGTAAACCATTACCTATATTTATAATATCGTTATTTGTAATTCTGGGAGCATGGTTAAAACGCTTTTTAATTGTAATCCCTTCACTTCAGCATCCTTATTTACCAATACAAGATGTTGATGAATCTTATTTACACTATAATCCTACCTGGGAAGAATGGGCTATTACTCTTGCATCTTTTGCTTGGTTATTGTTGATCATTACTGTGCTTATTAAATTATTTCCAGTAATACCTGTTCAAAAAGATAAAACTGCAATCGAAACTAATGTAGAATCAAATATTCTAAAAAATGAAGATTAAAAGATATTTACTTATTACTGCTTTGAAAATCTTTTGCTTTATAGGTTTACTGTTTATCAATTGTACAATAATTTATGGACAGGACACTCTGGAAGATGCCAAAATAGCACTCTCTTTTACAAAAGTTGATACAGTTAAAACCATTAGAGCAACTGCAACAGATCAAGCAGGTTTACCTATAGAAGATCTTGATCTGTATTTTTATGTTAAAAGAACATTTAGTTTATTACCTATTGGAGATGTTTTTAATACTACCGATAAAAATGGAGTGGTCAATATTGAATTTCCTAACGATTTACCGGGAGATAACGAAGGCAATGTAACGATAATAGTAAAAATTACTGAATCTGACTTGTATAATGACCTTTCTCTGAAAACGATAAAAAAGTGGGGAATACCAACTCATTTAGATCAATCACAGGAAAAACGGTCATTATGGGCAGCTGCTGCCAATGCCCCAATCAGCTTAATTTTAAGTGTTAGTCTTATGATTATTGCTATATGGTATATCATTTTTTATATCATTTTTAAACTGTATAAAATCAGTAGAATAAAACCTTTGAAACTTTAAATTAATATTAACTTAATTCTCTTATTATGAAAAAACAATTTTTTATCATAACTACAATACTTATTGGAAGTTTTACACTATTATCAATGACCATCAAAGAATTACAAGAACAAGAACCATGGATAGTGCCGGATAAATATCAAAAAATGGATAACCCATATACCGATGCAGCAGATGAAGAAAAAATAGGACGTATACTGTATTCAAAACATTGTAAATCATGTCATGGTACCAAAGGAAAAGGTGATGGAAAAAAAGCAGATACAGTTGATACCCCAATTGGCGATTTTACTGACGCTTCTTTTAAAGAACAAACAGATGGTGAATTATATTATAAAACATTTTTTGGAAGAGATGACATGCCAAGTTTTAAAAAGAAAATTACAGATGAGGAAGAAAAATGGTTGATTGTCAATTATATAAAAAAATTAAGTAAATAGATAGTTGTATTTTTATCGTTATTTAAAAAAAGAATGAAGCTACTAATGAATGTTTTTTTTCTTTTCATTTTTATTAATGGAGAAACACAAATAAACATAAATGCGGAGAAAGATCGATCTTTTAAAACTTTTAGGGTTCAATGGGTAAGTCAATTCCCTTTATTCAAAGGGCAAAAAGAGGTTTCAAAAAAAGGTTGGTTTGCTAAATTTATCTTTGGTAAAAAGAATACCTTTAAAATAACCAAACCTATTGATATCATAGCAACGAATTCTGATTCCTTTTATATTTTAGATCAAGGAGTTGGTACGATTTTTACTATAAATGAAAAGAAAAAAAAGATACCTAAAGTATTAAAGAAAAATAAGATTGGTTTTAATTCTTTAGTTAATTTTTGTTCATTTAAGAATGATGAAATTTTATTTACAGATTCTCGTCTAAACAAAATTTTTAAGTTAAATGAAAGTCAAAAGAAACTAGAAGTATTAAATGAAGATATCAAATTACAGCAACCAACCGGAATTGCTTATTCTACAATCTCAAAAGAAGTTTGGGTAGTTGAAACAGGTGCTCATAGAATTTCTGTACTAAATGAGCAAGGAAAATTGATTAAAACAATAGGGAAGAGGGGAGTTACTTCAGGAGAATTTAATTTTCCTACATCAATCTGGATTGATAAAATTGGTAATGTATATGTTATTGATGCAATGAATTTTAGAATACAAGTATTCAATAAAACAGGAGAGGTAATTTCCATATTTGGTGAGGCAGGAAATGCAACAGGTTATTTTGCCAGACCTAAAGGTATTGCTACAGATTCTTACGGTAATATTTATATAACTGATGCATTATATCATACTGTTCAGGTCTTTGATCTTTCAGGAAATTTTTTGTATCAGTTTGGTGAACAGGGTAGAGGTAAAGAACAATTTTGGATGCCCTCAGGCATTTATATTGATAACAAAAACTATATCTATATAGCAGATAGTTATAATTCTAGAATTCAAATATTTCAACTCATTAATGTGGAATAAATGAAAACAACAACAATTATTATATCAGTTATTTTGATCTGGTTTCCCGTTTTGGTAAGCTCACAATCTATTGTTACTTCAAGGCATAATTTATCTGTAAGCAGTTCAAAAATGGTAAAATCTACTACAGAATCTGAAATTTGTATCTTTTGCCATACACCACATAGTAGTAATCCTAAATCTCCTATGTGGAATAAAAAAATAACAGGAACAACATATTTATTATACAATAGCTCAACGTTAGATGCCATACCCGGACAACCCGATGGCAGTTCAATTTTATGCCTGTCATGCCACGATGGTACCATAGCATTAGGAGATGTGGTTAGTCGATCTAAATCTATAGCTATGACAATGGGTAATAGAATAACTTCTAAGAATAACCTTACAACAGATCTATCAAACGATCATCCTATTTCATTTAGATATGATGCTGCTTTAGCTGCATCAGACGGTCAATTAAAAACACCTCCGTTATTAGTTGCCGAGTTAGATAATAATTCAAAATTACAATGTACCTCTTGTCATGATCCGCATAAGGAAACCAATCCAAAATTTTTGGTGGCTTCCAATGAATATTCTGCTTTATGCTTTACGTGTCATGATAGAACGTATTGGACAAATAGTAGTCATAGCACTTCTATAAATACGTGGAATGGAACTGGTGCAGACCCTTGGGCACATATTGAATCTGCTTATGCTACTGTTTCGCAAAATGCATGTGCTAATTGTCATGATTCACACAATGCAAATGGCAAACCAAGGTTATTAAAATATGCTCCTGAAGAAAATAATTGCCTTGATTGCCATAATGGAAATGTTGCCGCAAAAAATGTTCAGGCAGATTTTGCTAAAACCTTTAAGCATGACATATATAGATATACAGGAGTTCATGATCCTATAGAAGCAGCCTCAGTTGCAACCAAACATGTTGAATGTGAAGACTGTCACAATCCACATGCATCAAATGCAACTACAGCTATTGCTCCGTTTGTAAACGGATTTAATAAAGGTGTAAACGGAATTAATCAGGCAGGCAATGAGGTAAGTACAGTAACATACTCATACGAAATATGCTATAAATGTCATGCGGGAAATTCTTGGACTCCGGCACCTACCGTTTCACGGCAAATTAATCAAAATAATGTACGATTGGAATTTGATACTTCAAACCCTTCTTACCATCCGGTAGTAGGTCCGAGGAATAATACTGAAATTACAGCTAACCTTATAGCACCAAACACTATAAGTACCGTTCTATATTGTACAGATTGCCACGCAAGTAACGATACAAATGGTTCGACCGGTCCTCACGGATCTATTTATCCTCAGCTGTTAAAACTACAATATTCAACTGATAATAATACTCCTGAGTCTGTAGCAAATTATGAGCTTTGTTATAGTTGTCATAATAGAGATAATATTATCAGTGATACTAATACTTTTAACGGACATAAAAAGCATATTGTTGATGAGAGAACCTCTTGTAGTGTTTGTCATGATCCGCACGGTATTAGTAGTACACAAGGTAACAATATCAATAACTCTAATCTGATAAATTTTAGAACCGGAATTGTAACACCTTCATCTAGTGGTATTTTAAGATATGAAGATACAGGAGTAGGCAGAGGTAGTTGTTATTTAACATGCCATGGTGAGAATCATAATCCATATTCATATAATAATATAATGAATGATTGACTTTGACGTTTTATCCGACAATATTAATTTATTGTAACAAATATTATCAAACATGATAAAAATCATTCTTTTATATTAATTCTGTTCTTAAATTCGTACTGATATATAATAAGTATATCTTCTTTTGTTAACGTAAATATGAGTCTCATGAAAAAAACAAAAAAATTAGTATTAACTTTAAGTTTAGCTGTATTTATGTCCACAGTAAGTTTTGGGCAAAATATAGCTGGTTCTGATCACGATTTTTCAACTGAAACATGGAATCCGGGAGGAGAGATTTGTCAGGTTTGCCATACTCCTCACGGAGCGGTTACCGGCTTAACAGCTCCTTTATGGAATCATGAAGTAACTACTGCTACTTTTGACCTTTACACAAATGTAGTATCACCATCTTTTGATGCCACAGCAAGTCAACCGGATGGGTCTTCAAAATTATGCTTAAGCTGTCATGATGGTACTGTAGCTATGGACAATTTTGGTGGACAAACCGGAGGTACTGAGTTTATGTCTGGCAGCGAACTTCTTGGAACTGATCTAAGTAATGAACACCCAGTTTCTTTTACTTATGATGCTGCTTTAGCAACGTTGGATGGAGGTTTATTTGACCCAACTTCAGCAAGTTCAGGGCTTGGAAGTACTATTGATGCTGATCTATTACTTGGTAATAAAGTGCAATGCTCTTCTTGCCATGATGTTCATAATGGTTCTGGTGTTGGTAATTTATTGGTTAAATCTAATGCTGGCAGTGCTCTTTGTTTAACTTGCCATAATATGTAGTAAAGATGACTTAAATCAATTTTAATAAGAAGGGGCTTTGTAGCCCCTTCTTTATTATGATAATATTTGCATCAATTACTACAAATATTAACCGGGTATAAAAACCTGATTTTAATCATAGAATAGTGCTATGATTTCATATACCTTCACGAAATAAGTATTAAATCTAATAAAAAATGAAGTTTAAATTTTATTTTAACTTTTTTATAATTGCAATTTTCTTATTGTTTTTTATATCATGTTCTCCGCGTATTCATAATAGATCTACAAAAGAAATTATTATCTATCCACCTCCGCCGGATATTGCAAGAATTCAATACCTCACCCGTATTAGTAGCTCACAGGATATTGCTCGTAAGCAATCTGCATTTGCAAAATCTGTTGTTGGAAAAAAACAGGTGATGCCAATTAGAAAGCCTTATGGAATATTTATGCGTAACAGTAAACTATATGTATGTGATGTGTCTATAGGTGGGCTTGAAATTATTGATTTTGAAACTAAAGAATTTAATTATTTTATTCCTAAAGGACCGTATCAATTAAAATTACCTATCAATTGCTATGTGGACACCAATGATCAACTATATGTCGCAGATGTTAATCTACAAAAAATAGCTGTCTTTGATAGTATAGGTAAATATATCACATCGTTTGGTAAAAAAGAAAATATTAAACCAACTGATGTCTTTGTTCATGGAAATAAAATATATGTGTCAGACTCAGGTAATAATAGAGTAAATGTGTATAAAAAAGACACGCATGAGTTTGAGTTCTATTTCCCAAAATCTGAGAAGGGTGATGATAGTTTTTTATATAAGCCTACAAATATTTTTGTGTCGAAAGATAAAGTTTATGTAAGCGATATGGGAAATGGTACTGTTAAAATATTTACCCATAAAGGTGAATATATAAGTACTGTTGGAAGATATGGCAAAAATATTGGTGAACTGGTACGCCCTAAAGGAATAGCTGTTGATCGTGAAGCTAATTTATATGTAGTAGATGCTAGTTTTGAAAATGTACAAATATTTAACAAAGATGGTGAATTATTATTGTTTTTTGGTGGTAGTTATAAAGGTGCAGGAGATATGTGGTTACCCACTAAAGTAATTATAGATTATGATAATTTAAAATATTTTGAAAAATATGTTGACCCTAAATTTAAGTTAGAATACTTGATTTTTGTTGCAAATCAGTTTGGTCCTGATAAAATAAGTGTTTATGGACGTGTTGTTCCGGTAAAAGGAAAATTAAAACTTGAAAATTCAAAAGAGTAAATCTATTAAAAAACGAGGAATGTAGGGATCATTAAAATTGATGCATTTAAGGTGAGTTCTAAAAATTCATTCACATCAAAATTTTCAGAGCTTTTTATAGACAATACAAATTTTTGAAACACTATCGAGATAATGTAAAAAAAATTGGAGCAGTATATGGAAAGCTCTGGAAACCCTTTGAGAACAAAGATAACAAATGATCTGTTTCGTTAATTTTTTTTGAAATAACTAAGGCTATTCTAAAAAAAATGTGCCTTGCATTTCATTCATCCTCTTTGTTTTTTGAAAGAAATGAATTTTTAGAACTCACCTTAAGAGTCTTATTTCAACTCAATATGTCTTTCTAAACTAAAAAAAATTACATGCATCCGGATAAACATAAATATATAAATTATTTATTATTTATAATTGTTATATCGTTACTTTGGACTTGTACACCTAAATTTAGTTATAATGCAAGATCTTTTTTATTTGATGGTGTTCCGAATCCTTATGAAGTTGAAGTTACTGTTATTAAAGATTCTTTATATACAATAGATAGCACTTTGGTCAATGGAATTCCAATTACATCTTTTGTAAGAAATGAATTTAACCTTCACACTCCTTATGGAAAAAGAGAATGTGCAACGTGCCATGATAGAAACGATATGGACAAGCCCAGACTGCCTTTACCTGACCTTTGCAATCAATGTCACGAAGATTACAATAAAACGTATAAGGTTTTACACGGACCTGTAGCATCAGGAGACTGTACACAGTGTCATAGCCCACATCAATCTAAATTAAAAAATTTACTCTTGCGATCTGGGCAAGAACTTTGTCTTAATTGCCATACCACTACTTTGGTTTTAGCAGATAAAGACCATGAAAATATTGAAAATACTAATTGTACCAGTTGCCACAACCCTCATGGTGGAAGCAATAATGCGTTTCTTTTAATGAAGTGAAAACTAATGAAAGAATTTAGATTACTATATATTATTTTATTATTTACAATGTATGGCTATTCTCAAAAATCAATTACAGAAACTACATTTTGGAAGCTTACATCGTTAAGCGGTGAATTAAATTTAAATGGTTCTTATTGGGATCAGAAAACAGATAGAAGCAATTTTAATGAACGCTTAGAAAGTTCATTTATATCAGGAGGTCTTTTTTTAAATTCTAATAGTTTTTTCTGGCATCCTAATTTTTTGTCATTAGATGTTAATGCAGGTTACAGCCCTGAAACCGGACAACGTCTATCTTTAGTAACACCAGACCGCAATGAAATAAATACGTTAAAGAAACTATATGCAAAAGCCTCTTTTTTTCAACATAATCCATTTAATTTTAATGTGTTTACCAACATTAATGAAAGCTATAACAATAGAGAGAATTTAACCAACCTTAGATCAAAGTTTGAAAATTGGGGTAGCGTTTTAACATACACTAATAAGTATCTTCCTTTTACAGTTTCTTATAATCGTGGAAAAGGTGAGCAAAAAGAATTACAAACAGATAGAAGATATATAACTGAGCAGAACAATTTTGAAAACAGGGCTACCAAAACGTTTGGCTTGAACGATTGGCACCAATTCATTTTTTCTCACAACAAATATGTTTATGAAGATACTTTTTCGTTTTCTGAACAAAATCAGAATAGTAACATCATAAAAAACAATATTACTTCATGGAGTCTTAATAATAACTTGTTTTTTGACTCTAAAAAAAAATATAGTTTTAATTCAAGAATATCAAATGAAGATCAACGTGGAGATTTTAATTTCAAAAGATTTCAGATATTAGAAAATATATTCTTTAAACTGCCAAAAAAAATCAATTTTGCAGGCAACTACAATTATTATGATATTCAAGGAGATATTCAAAATTCAAAACAACATAACGCAAGAGGTATATTGTCTCATCAACTTTATAAAAGTTTACGTACAAGAGCATCTTTTGAATACAATACTATTAATAATACCCAGTATAGAGAAACTTTTAAAAGAGCCGGTTTAAATATTAGATATGTAAAAAAAATTCCTTTAAACGGACAATTGTCTTTATCCTACAGAATAAACAGTAACAAACAAAATAGAGAAAGTGAAGCAGCTTCTTTATTTATCGAAAATGAAGAACATACCATATCTGATGGTCAAATAGTACTATTGAACAATCAATATGCTGATGTTAATTCTGTAATAGTTAGAGATGTAACAAATACTATTATATATAGATTGAATTTCGATTATATACTGATCGAAAGAAATGAATTTTTGGAAATTCAACGTATTCCGGGAGGTCAAATTGCAAATAATGCAACTGTTTTAATTGATTATGGAGCAATACAACCACTTTCATATAAATTTAATGCTATTAACAATTTTTTTGGCGCAAGAATAGCATTGTTTAAAAATAAAATAGAATTCTATTACAATATTTCTAAACAAGATTATATAGATCCGGAAAATGTAGATTTTTTAACATTGAATTATTTTAATAAAAATGTTTACGGCAGTCGTTTTAGATATGATTTTATTAGTGGAGGCATAGAACATGATAACTATAGAAGCACTGTTATACCTTACCGATTAACAAGGTATTATTTGGTTTTACAAGGAAATATAAAGGAAAAATTATATTACACATTTAACGGTGATCTGCGTAATTATCACATGATCGTTGAAGAGGGGTTGAAACAAAAATACTATAGCATTTCAGGTAATATTTCTTATAATTTTAATCCTAAAACAAAACTTAGTCTTGAAACTGCTTATCGAAAACAAGAAGGAGAAGCAATTGATCTGGATCTGCTGACTGCAAGATTAGAATTAACTACTCGTTTTCGCCAATTGTATGTTACAGCAGGCTTTGAACTATATGAAAATGAATTATTTAATGAAATAATGAATTTTAAAAAGGTTACAATTCAAATTTCAAGAAAATTTTAAGAAAATCAGAACTAAAACAAAATAAAATGGAAACTACTAAAAAAGCAATAACCGGAAATTTCATATTTAATTTTAAGGCATTTCAAAACGGTATTCTATTTACTTGTTTGCTATTTATACAGGTAACTATTTTTAGTCAAAACACGACAAGCGAAAAGGCATGCGTTGACTGTCATAAAAGAACAGTAAAAAAAGATATTCTTCATGGTCCGGCAGCAGATTGTACAAGTTGTCATAAATCAAATGGAAAAGAACATCCTTTAGAAGATGTTGAAGGTTTTGTATCTTTAGAAGAAGGAGCAAGTTTATGTTTTAGTTGCCATGAGGAAGAAAAGCCTGCTATTACCGGAAATAAATATGTACACAAACCGGTTTCAAAAGGAGAATGTTTGGAGTGTCATGAAGTACACAGTTCTAATGATCCTAAATTAATTTTTGCAAAATCGCCGGATCTGTGTTATTTCTGCCATGACAAACTTGAAAAATCTATCGAAAAATCAGCAGTTGTACATTTACCGGCTACAGAAGAAGGAGGTTGTGTCGGATGTCATTCTCCACATTCCTCTCCCGAAAAAAAGATGTTAGTATCTAATCCGAAAACCTTATGTCTAAGTTGTCACAACAAAACACTTACAAAAGGTGATAGAAAAATTACGAATATTGACAAACTGCTAAAAAAGAGTAAAGTTGTACATCCTGCGCTTAAAAAAAGTTGTAATTCTTGTCATGATCCACACGCTTCAGAAAATAAGTATTTACTATCTATTCCATATCCTTTGGGAAATTATGCTCCGGGTACCGAAGAAAATTACGAACTATGTTTTGGCTGTCATGATACTGATCTTTTATTATTAGAAAGAACAAAATATGCTACTGAGTTCAGGGATGGAGATCGCAACCTGCATTATGTACATGTCAATAAAGAAAAAGGTAGAACTTGTAATAATTGTCATAGTATTCATGGCTCTTCCAGAGAACACCTCATTCCTGAAACTGTAAAATTTGGCAGTTGGAATATGCCATTAAAGTTTAAAGCACTAGAAAACGGAGGGTCTTGTAAAGGATGTCATGAAGAAAGAAAGTACACGAGGTAAAATGCAGATATGATCTATAAAAGTGTTTGGTGTTTCTTTAAGAACTTGTAAGATGAATAGCATTAAGATTAGTCAGCTATTTTACAAGAACAGAATTCTCAATAATTAAGTCATAAAAGTAACCATAACCAAAATCTCTATCTAAAAAAACTTTGCCTTCCATAATAATAATATCTCCTAACTTAACCTCAGCATTCGTAGTTAATATTATACCAAAATTGCCATTAAACTCAGTACCATCTTGCAGGTGGATCCAGTTTTTACTCATAATCTGGGAGTTAAACTTTGTTACCTGCCCTTTGATTTTAACCGTCTTGTTCTCGTATTTTTTTTTGTTTTTAAGCAATTCAGCTATAGAAATTCCGTCATTAACTGGTTCTATAGTAAGGATAAGTTTTTCTATGATTGGCTTTAAAGTTTTTTGCAATTTAATAGTTGAGGAATGCTGGAATGATAATTTTTCTTTATCACCAGGAGTTTTGCTAATTGACCCTAAAAAAAGAACTGAATCAAAAGTTTTGTTTAATTCTTTACTTTCAAAATCAGACATTTCCATACCTCCTTTATAAAAATAGATTTCACCAATTTCTACATTAATACTGGGAACTGCAAGCCATCTTTCAATATCATTCTCTTTTACAAGTAAATATGTATATGAATTTACTTGCAGAACTTCTAACACTTCAACTTTTTGAAAAGTAGATTTTGATTTCTGACAATAACCAATAGTTAAAAAAGTTATTGATAGGGTTAAAGCTAAAAAAAAATTAAAAACTCTCATGTTTATTTTTTAGGTTTTACTATCATTTTAACGAAAGTAGTTATGAACGTGCTGTCATTCCTGCGAAGGCAGGAATCAAAATAATTTTAATTATCCATTAAATTAATAGCAGAACTATTTTTTAATAAATATTTATGTTTATTTTACCAATACAGCATTTTCAATAATTAATTTATAAACATAGCCTGCACCAAAATCTTTATCTAAAGAAACTTTTCCTTCTATGGTAATAACATCTCCTACTTCAACGATAATATTTGTAGTTACGGTCACATCAAATTCACCATTATAATCAGTACCATCTTGAAGGTGAATCCAATTTTTTTTCATAATTGCAGGGTTAAATTTTGTCACTTTACCTTTTACCTTTACAATTTCACCTTCATATGTTTTCTTATTTTTATATAACTCGGCAATAGAGATTATACCTTTATC
The DNA here is from genome assembly GCA_964463085.1 of uncultured Flavobacteriaceae bacterium. Lineage (GTDB taxonomy): Bacteria > Bacteroidota > Bacteroidia > Flavobacteriales > Flavobacteriaceae > Aureibaculum. The sequence goes on from CAYXAZ010000004.1 coordinate 59,246, forward strand.
ATGTTCAATTTTAATAGCTGCTTTTTCTAATACCGGTTTTGTAGCTTGTTCAGCTAAATTTATTTTATCCTCTTCAGATAAATTTAAATTATTTAACGTAACCGTCTCGGTAACTATATCCAGATTAGGTTCTGTACCTATTTTCTCAATAAAATAAATAGTTTCAAAAGTTTTGTTTAATTCTTTACTTTCAAAATTTGACATTTTTATACCATCTTTAAAATAATATGTTTTTCCAATTTTTGCTTGAACAGAAGGAACTGCAAGCCACTTTTCGGTAGTATCTTCTAACACACGTAAATATGTATATTCATCTACATGTAAAACTTCCTGAACAACAGCTTTATGAATATTTGATTGATCTTCAACTTGCGATTTTTTATTTGATTGACAAGCCGAAATAAAGACGATCATTGCAATTAAACCTATAAATATTCTCATACTAATTTGTTTTAATGTTTATTACAAATAAGGTATAAATCTAAATAAAAAACGGAGATTAAAAGATGATAAATATCATTAGTAGTATGGGTTTGAATTTTTAATTTAGACCGATAAATGGAATTAGAAATAATAATTAATTTACTGAAATATGAAAAAAATTATACATCTAATTATCTCTTCAAAGACAACATTGATATTACTAATTATTTTTACAATTGCCATAGCCAGCGCTACATTTATAGAAGACAAATACGATACAGTTACAGCAAAATTACTTATTTATAATGCTAAATGGTTTGAGTTCTTATTGCTATTATTAGTTCTTAATTTTATCGGAAGTATTAAAAGATATCATCTACTTAGAAAAGGTAAATTACCAGGATTCCTATTTCATAGTGCCTTTATTATAATAATTATTGGTGCAGGTATTACAAGATACATAGGTTTCGAAGGAAGTATGCATATACGCCAAGGAGAGTCATCAAATTTTATGTATAGTTCTGAACCCCATTTAACTGTAAAGGCAACAGATGGTAACCTAAATTATTCTGTTGTACGACCTCTACTTTTTGGAGCAATTACTGACAATTCATTCAATGTTCGTATAGATACAAAAGAAAAAGGAGCCATTGATATAGAGTATAAAGATTATATAAAAAACGCTACAGAAACGTATGAAGAAGGCCGTGAAGGCGGAATAAATATTGTAGAAATAACTGTAAGTGTAGAAGGACATAAAGATGTACTACTCATTAAAGATGGAGATCTTAAAGTAACTCACAATTTTCCAATAGCTTATAACAATAATGAAAGAGACGATGCTTTAAAACTGATAAGTAAAAATGGAAAAATATTTATTAGCTACCCTGCAACAATTAAAACTACGAAGATGCCGGAAATGCAAGTAGGTGAAATATTAAAAGATTCCATTGCAGAAATTAAATCTAAACATTTATACGAACCTGAAGGTTTAGGAATGGGGTTTGTGTTAACAAAAGTATATAAAAATGCAAAAATAAAATACGTTAAGGGTGGTGATGAAAATAATGGTCCGGATGTGCTATTATTAGATGTTACTTTTAATGATAAAAAACAAGAGATTTCCTTATTAGGAGGTATGGGATATGTTGATAATTTTCAAAAAGTTAAGCTTGACGGTATAGATCTACAAATTGCTTATGGCGTAAAAAAAATAGAACTCCCTTTTTCTCTGCGTTTAAATGAGTTTATCTTAGAAAGATATGCAGGTTCAGAGAGCCCTTCATCGTATGCCAGTGAAGTAACTTTAATGGATAAAAATAACGGAATTGTTGAAAATCACAGAATTTTCATGAATAACGTGTTGGATTATAAAGGATATAGATTTTTTCAATCATCTTACGATAAAGACGAAAAAGGAACCATATTGTCTGTAAATCATGATTTTTACGGTACATGGATTTCTTATGCAGGTTATTTTCTTATGACCCTAGGTTTTATACTCACCCTGTTTAGTAAAAATTCAAGATATCGAGATTTGATCCATAAAATAAGGAACACACGTGCAAAAAGAAAAACGGCAGTTGCAATGTTTATTTTTGTATTCTTATCTGTTGGCTCTATATTTTCACAAGATACAGATCATAATCATGTACATGATGTTAATTCAAATTCTGTTAGTGTTGAACATGCAGAAAAATTTGGTCATTTAATTACGCAAACCTATGCAGGTAGATTTGCGCCGGTTAATACACTGGCTTATGATGTAATGCACAAAGTTTCGAGAAAAGATAAATTCGATATTCCCGGTAGGGGTAAGATGGATGCTATGCAGGTATTTATGGATATGCCTTTAAATGGTGAATTTTGGAAACAGCAAAAAATAATTTATGTTCGTGAAAAAGCGGTAATGTCTGTTATCGGATTAGAAGGTAAGTATGCTACTTTTAACGATTTTTTTAACCAAGACGGCTCCTATAAACTTAAAACAATTGCAGAAACAGCATTTAGAAAAAAACAATCAGAACAAAATATTTTTGACAAAGAAGTTATTAAACTAAATGAGCGTATAGAGATTTTTATGATGGGGTTTCAAGGAAAACTACTCAATATATTTCCGGTACAAGATTCTCCAAATAATAAATGGATCAATTGGAGCGACCCTCTTGCAGAAATTCCATTAACCGGAGCTATAAAAATGTTGAATGACGATTTGCAACTGGAAGAATTAAACTATAAAAATATAATGAGGTTGTATTTAACAGAAGTGTTCAATGCAACAAAATCCGGTGACTATTCAAGAGCAGATAAAATATTAGGATATATTGAAAGTATGCAAAGACAGAGTAGTGCTGCCGAATTATTACCATCTAAGTCAAGAGTTAGTAAAGAAGTACATTACAATGAATCAAAAATATTTATTAACCTGAAAAATGTATATGCTTTATTGAGTGTCATATTATTGATACTTGCTTTTATTGATAATTTAAAAGTCAAAAAGAGCAAAATACTGCGTTTAACACTAAACTTTTTTATAGTATTGTTAGGCCTCGCTTTTGTATATCATACTTACGGCATGGGTTTAAGGTGGTATCTGGCAGATCATGCTCCATGGAGTAACGGCTATGAAGCATTGATACTCATTGCATGGGCAAGTTTACTGGCAGGATTCAGTTTTATACGTTATTCCAAAATTACATTGGCAGCTACAGCATTACTGGCATTTTTCACTTTAATGACAGCAAGCCATAGTAGTTATGATCCGCAATTAACAAATTTACAACCCGTCTTAAAATCATATTGGTTGATCATTCATGTAGCAACACTTACTATTAGTTATGGTTTTTTAGGTTTAGGATTTATTTTAGGTATAATGAATTTGGTTCTATCTTCAATTAAGAATGTAAAGAATTCCAAACGAATTGATATAATCATAAAAGAACTGACTCATATTAATGAAATGAATTTGACAGTAGGTCTTTTTTTAGCAACTATAGGAACCATTCTTGGAGGTATATGGGCAAATGAATCTTGGGGTAGATATTGGGGATGGGATGCCAAAGAAACATGGGCACTAGTAATTACTTTAACTTATACAATTATATTGCACTTCAGGCTTGTGCCAAAAATGAAGAGTTTGTATATTTTTAATATTGGTGCAGTTGTTGGCTTTGCCAGTGTATTGATGACATTTTTTGGGGTAAACTACTATTTATCTAAAGGCTTGCACAGTTATGCAAGTGGTGAAACTCCTGTTTTCCCAATGTGGGCATGGATACTAATATTTTCAATATTAATTTTAATAATTACTGCCGGTATAAAAGAAAAATTAATTAAAAATAAAAATCCTCAGCACTTTTGATACGGAGTGTTTTTAATAATGAACTCGTTTAAACTTTTTGTTTTTAACCGAAAATGAGATAGAATTTGTTCAGATGAGGCACTTTTTGAAAGATATAGCACCGCTACATACAAGAAAAGTAACAAAATATGGGCAAATTGTAGTCATTTTTTAGGAAATAGAAAAAGTTTAAACGAGTTCAATAATTGATCAACAAATTATAAAGGAAAATCAAGACGAATTCATTTAAAAAACTGACAAAAATCATATTTTACTTACATATTAGTTACTAAATTTGTGAGTAGAAAAAAGGAAATATATAATTTCAAGACTTTGACTATAGTTAGAATAGTTTATTTGAAAGATTTTTTTTAATTAAATACATTTTTCAGGCTTTACTTTTTAGATTTTTATAATGAATAAGTCATTACGCTATATAAGTATTTCACACAAATTGGCTTCAGCTACTCAAAGGGAATACTATTATCTTCCTGAAGAAGATAAGGACGATTTGGCAGAACTTATCTGTACTACCTTTCCTGATATTATTGGATTATTTCTTTTAGTTACTTGTAATAGGACAGAAATTTATTTTGAAGCCACAACTACTCCTGCTACCGAACTACGTGATTTTTTGATACACTTAAAAGTAGCAAACATTACTAAAGCAAATAAACAGTTATTCAATTATAGCAATACTACAGAAGATACGGCAAGACATCTTTTAGAAGTTTCCTCAGGGTTAGCATCTTCAGTGCTTGGAGATGCAGAAATTATTCATCAGATAAAAAAAGCACATCAATTTTCAATTGCCCACCAATTACAAGGTTCTTTATTAGAGCGTGCTTTGCAGACTGTATTCAAAAGCCATAAGCGTATAAGTAATGAAACGCACTTTAGAGACGGTACTACTTCAATTGCGTACAAATCTCTGAAAGTTATAAATGATATGTATGATAAAGCTACCGCGAAAAATAAAAAAATATTGATTATCGGAGCCGGAGATATTGTGAAACAGTTATTTAAGTATAATTCAAAATTCAATTTTAGCAACATATCCATTAGTAATCGTACTGTAGAAAAAGCTATAGTTTTAAGTAATAAGCACTTATGTAAAGTATATGACTGGAACAATGTACTTGCTAATAATTTTCACGGTTTTGATGTGATTATTAGTGCTGCAAGCAATTGTTATCATCTTATAAAAAAGATACCTATAACATCACAAAAAGTATTGCTGATTGATTTAGCATTACCAAGTAATATTGATAAAACATTAATACATAACGAAAATATAACACTTTACGATTTAGATGCTATTTCTGCAGAATTAGAGGACACTAAAGAAAGAAGACTTGCTGCAATTAGTAAAGTGGATGAAATTATAGCTGAAGAACTTTCAACCTATAATGAATGGCTTCAAGAAGCACCTTTAAGGGCATTTTTAGCAAAATATAAGATAGTAGTGAACCAAAAAGTAAAGAGCTATTTAGAAGCCGATAAAGGAGAATGTAATCTTAAAATAACAAAAACTGTTACTAACCGGATTATGAGAGAATTGATAAAACAAAATGAAATGTCATTGCCTTTTGAAGAAGTAGATATAATTATCAATGAACAGGTTTCTTTATTAAAGGAAATGTATGTTTGAATCTTCGCTAAGATAAGTACATCACGAGTTTAATATAAAATAATTCATAGTTTAATCAGTAGAAATAACCTAGTAAGTGCATGCCCGAATATTGATGCCATAATTTATAATTATTAATCATCGCATTCCAAAAATAGCACTGCCAATCCTTACCATAGTACTGCCACATTCTATGGCTACCGAATAATCACCACTCATACCTATAGACAAAATCTTTAGTCTATGGTCTTTGGTCTTTTGTCTTTCAAAAAACCTATGTAAACTATCAAATTCATCTTTTACTTGATCCATATCATCAGTAAAACTTGCCATACCCATTAAACCAATAATATTTATATTTTCTAATTCTTTTAATTCGTCAGAAGTCAATATTTTTTCAATATCAGTAAATGAAAGTCCGAATTTAGTATCTTCTTTTGCTATTTTAGCTTGTAATAAACAATTGATGACTCTCTCATGTTTTTTAGCTTGTTTATTGATCTCTTTTAAGGTTTTAAAACTATCAACTCCATGGATCAAATCAACAAAATGAGCCATGTATTTTACCTTATTCCGTTGTAAATGACCTATCATGTGCCATTTGATATCTTTTGGGAGTACATTATATTTATCAACCATTTCCTGAATTTTATTTTCTCCAAAAATTAGTTGTCCGGCATTATAAGCTTCTAAAATTATTTGTATTGGTTTTGTTTTAGAAACAGCAACTAAGGTTACATGTTCAGGTAATTGTGCTTTTATATGTTGTAGGTTTATTAAAATTGACATTTTATATTTTTTTGTCAGGTTGAGCGCAGTCGAAACCTATTTTAGCAATAACCTCTCGACTGCGCTCGAGTCGACATTAATGTTGTATTATTGTTCCTCCTCGTAATGATATAAGTTTAAAACTCGTAAATGGTTAATCCGCTTCTTAATTTTGGCAAAATATAAGTGCTTTTTGGCGGCATTATTAAATCAGTATCGGCTACAGCTTTTAATTGTTCTATTGAAACGGGTACTAATCCAAAAGCAATAGCATATTTACCTGAATCTACACTATTTTTAAGATTGATCTCTCCTTGTTCGCTGTGCGAATAACTCAATCGTTTATCGTTACGTAGATTGTTAATTCCAAAAATAGGTTTTAATATTGTTTTATACAATAATTGTGGGTCTAGGTCACTTAACGGATTGTCAATTTCAAACTCCTCCTTTTTAAGATATAATGAATAAAACTCACCATCTAAATACATACTAAAATAATGTTTCTTTAAAGGTTTATATAATTGTGTTCCTCTATTTTGAATTGTATACAAAACTGATAATTTCTCCAACAGTTGTTCTTTGGTTAACCCGTTTAAATCTTTTACCAATCTATTATACTCAGATATTTGTAATTCAGATTCCGGAATTAAATAACTCATAAAAAAATTATAATCTTCATTACCATTGTGATTAGTATTTTTTCTTTTCGAATCTTCAGATAACAGGTATGAGGAAGCTGTTCTATGGTGTCCGTCCGCTATGTAGAGCGCATTCATTTTGGTAAATTCATCCTGAATAATCAAAATATCATCCGGGCTATCAACTTTCCATAAATAATGTGTTTTATAATTCTCAGTAGTGAATTCATATTCTGCCCTTGTTTTTTGATATTTTTCTAGAACAGATGCAATCTTTAAATTATCAGGATAAGTAAGTAAAACAGGCTCAGCATTAAAACCTGTGGTTTTTAAATATTTTTCAAATAGCACTTCTCTTTTATGCAAGGTTTCTTCATGCTTTTTGATGATATTATTTTTATAATCTTGTGTGCTAGTAGCAGCAATAATACCACAACATGAAAAATTTCTAGTTGTCTTTTTATAGATATAAAAGGAAGGGGAAGTATCTTTTGAAAAGTGATTGAGTTCTTTAAACTCAATATATTTATCATGAATTAATTGAAAACGTTGTTCACTTGAAATTTCTTCATGATGTTTGTAACTAGGGTTGATAATATGTAAAAATGAAAATGGATTAAAATCTAATTGCGCACCTAATTCAGCCGGTGAATAGGCTTCATAAGAACGAGAAGAAACCAACGCAACTTTATCGCGTGAAGCTCGTACAGCACAAAAAGGTTTTACTATGGCCATGATTTAGTATTAGTATTGAGTAGTTAGTATTGAGAATTGAGTGAATTGGGTTTGCTCAGTGAATTCTCAATACTAACTATTCAACTCTATCCAAGTATTTCAATAATTTGATCAGCCAATTCACTTCCAATTCTATGTTGCGCTTCACTTGTTGCAGCACCAATATGTGGTGTCAAAGAAATATTTGGATTCATTAAAACTTGTATTTCCGGTGATGGTTCATTTTCAAAAACATCTAATGCTGCTTTTGAAATTTTACCACTATCTAAAGCTGCAACCAAAGCAACTTCATCAATTACTCCGCCACGAGCAGCATTGACAATACAAGCACCATCTTTCATTATTCCAAATTCTTGGGTAGAAATTACATAGTCATCTTGTGCCGGTACATGTAACGTTATAAAGTCAGCCTGTTTTAAAACATCATCTTTAGATATTGTATCAATTGTAAAGGTTACTGTTTGACCATCAAAAAAATCTAATTCTAAATTCGCACTGTCTAAAAATGGATCAAAAGCAATGACTTTCATTCCTGCACCTAATGCCACTTTTGCAGTTGCTTGACCTATGCGTCCGAATCCTAAAATACCTAAAGTTTTGCCTTTTAATTCTACACCTTTAGCGTATGCTTTTTTTAGATCTTTAAATTTTGAGTCGCCATCTAAAGGCATATTTCTATTAGAATCGTGTAAGAAACGAACCATTCCATAAAGATGAGCAAATACCAATTCAGCAACTGAATGAGAAGATGCAGCTGGTGTATTAATTACATGTAATCCTTTTTCACGGGCATATTCTACATCTATATTATCCATCCCAACACCACCTCGACCAATAATTTTTAAAGATGGACAAGCATCAATAATATCTTTACGAACCTTAGTAGCACTACGCACTAAAAGTACTGATACTTCTTGTTGGTTTATATATTCTATCAGTTGTTCTTGAGCAACTGTTGTTAATTCTACTTCAAAACCGGCATTTTCTAAAGCGATAACACCGCTGGTTGCAATTCCGTCATTTGCTAATATTTTCATTTTTTAATCTTTAAATGTTCTAATTGTTCAATTCACGCATCACATCTACTAATACCTGTACACTTTCTAAAGGCAGTGCATTATACATACTTGCTCGATAACCACCTACAGAACGATGTCCGCCTAAACCATTGATACCGGCTCCTTTCCACATCATATCAAATTTGTCTTTTAAGCTTTCATTAGTTAAGGTAAAAGTAACATTCATATGCGATCTGTCTTCTTTTTCTGTTACTCCCTGAAATAAAGGATTACTGTCAATCTCACCATAAAGCAATTCCGCTTTCGCGTTATTAATTTTTTCAATAGCAGCAACACCACCTAAATCTTTTAACCATTGTAAAGTCAACATAGAAACATATACTGCAAAAACAGAAGGTGTATTAAACATGCTGTCTTTAGAAATATGTACCTGATAATCTAACATTGAAGGAATGGTTCTACCTGTTTTGCCTAAAGTTGCCTCTTTAACCACAACTAAAGTTGCACCGGCTGGTCCCATATTTTTTTGAGCTCCGGCATAGATCAAATCAAATTGTGAAAAATCTAGTTCACGTGAAAAAATATCAGAACTCATATCACAAACCAATAAACTATTTGTTTTAGGAAATGATTTCATCTGTGTACCAAAAATGGTATTATTACTGGTACAATGAAAATAGTCAGCATCAGTAGGGATCTGATAGTCTTTAGGGATATAATTGTAATTTTTATCTTTAGAAGAAGCAACAACTTCAATATCACCTAATAATTTTGCTTCTTTGATAGATTTAGAACTCCAGGTTCCGGTATCTAAATAAGCAGCTTTTCCATTGGTTTTTAAGAAGTTATAAGGAGTCATTAAAAACTCTAAACTTGCGCCACCTTGAAGAAATAATACAGAATATCCTTTATTTTCTAAGTTTAGTAGTTCTAAAACTAAGCTTCTGGCTTTTTCCATAACAGCCACAAATGAAGTACTTCTGTGAGAAATTTCTATTAATGATAAATCATCATTATTAAAATTTAAAACAGCTTCTGAAGCTTGTTTCAATACTTCTTGAGGTAAAATACAAGGGCCTGCACTAAAATTATGTTTCTTCATCGTAAAAATTTAAGGCACAAATTTGGGCATTTTATCACTAACAATTACTATGAAATTGTTAAAAATTTACAACAAAATTTAAAGATTTGTTAATAATTGTTTATAATTAAATTGATATAAGTCATGGTTTCAATTTTATTTCTAAATTTTAAAAATTTGATTGCTATTGAATATTGAGTGCAAGGTTTAATAATCTTAAAAAAATTGGTTGACTTAATGAAAAATTAATAAAAAACTGTCAACACTAATCAGGGAAGTTCAATATATTGAAAACTGCCTACTGCTGACTGTTTACTTTCTTACTTTGGATCCATAATTACACATGGTATAATCATTTCTTCTAATGATATACCACCATGCTGATAGGTATTTTTAAAATACTTTACATAGTGATTATAATTATTAGGATATGCAAAAAATAAATCTTCTTTGGCAAATATAAATGAGCTTGTCATATGTGCTGAAGGCAATTGAATATCTTTCGGACTCTTTACTGCATATACATCTTTATCATCATAAGATAAACTTCTACCGGTTTTATACCTCAAGTTTGCACTGATATTTTTTTCACCAATTACTTTGGTCGGATTTTTTGTGTTGATTGTGCCATGGTCAGTAGTAATTATTAATTTTAAACCATATTCTTGTGCTTTTTGTATCATTTCTAGCAATGGTGAATTTTTAAACCAACTCAATGTTAATGAACGATATGCTTTATCATCATTTGCCAATTCTTTGATCATTTCCATTTCAGTTCTTGAATGTGAAAGCATATCAACAAAATTATAGACAACTACTGTCAGATCATTATTTTTTATACCTTTAAAATTAGCGGCAAGTTCACGCCCTTTTGGCATATTGGTAATTTTATAATACTCATGTTTGATGTCTAAATTCAATCGCTTTAATTGGGCAGTTAAAAAGTCATTTTCAAATAAATTTTTACCTCCTTCATCAGTATCATTTTTCCAATAGTTAGGATGCTGTTTTTCCATTTCAAGAGGTGTTAATCCTGAAAAAATAGCATTCCTTGCATATTGAGTGGCCGTAGGTAAAATACTATAAAATGGTATTTCTTCCTCTTTTTTATAGTAATTATTTATGATAGGCTCTAATACTCTAAGTTGGTCATACCTTAAGTTATCAATAACTATTAATAAAGTGCCTCTATCTTTATTAATTTGAGGAGCAACTACTTCTTTAAATAAATGATGAGATAAAAGAGGCTTATCTTCATCTTCAAACCAACCTTGATAATTCTTTTGGATGAATTTAAAGAATTGCGAATTAGCTTCATTCTTTTGACTTTCTAAAATTTCTAACATGCCTACATCATCAATAGACTCTAATTCTATTTCCCAATGCACTAATTTTTTATATAAATCAACCCATTCATCAAAAGTATTGACCATTGCCAGGTCTAATGAAATTTTTCTAAACTCTTGTTGATAGGTAGAAGTAGTCTTTTCAGAAACTAAACGTGAGTGATCTAAATTTTTCTTTAAGCTTAATAATATCTGATTTGGATTGACAGGCTTAATTAAATAATCGGCTATTTTTGCACCAATGGCTTCTTCCATAATATATTCTTCTTCACTCTTAGTAATCATAACAATAGGAAGATTAGGAAGTTTTGCTTTTATCTCAGACAATGTTTCAATACCAGAAAGACCAGGCATATTTTCATCTAAAAAAACAATATCGTAATTACCGTCATCTACTTTTTCAATGGCTTCAGCACCATTATTACAAGTAGATACCTCATAGTTTTTCTTTTCTAGAAATAGTTGATGTGGTTTTAATAACTCAATTTCATCATCTACCCATAGTATTTTTATTGCATTCATTCCCTTTAGGTTGTATTAATTAAAAATTAAACGTCTATTTTTGTATGGTAATTTAAAAATTAGTTGCTTGAACAAATTTAAAATTTTTAACGACCCAATTTACGGATTTATTAGCATTCC
>CAYXAZ010000005.1:0-69924 GCA_964463085.1 uncultured Flavobacteriaceae bacterium
TAGATAAAGTAAATTTTGATTATCAATTAAAAAATGGCAATTGGCAAAATCAGAATAGAGAATGTTATGATAAAGGTAATGGCGCAGCAATATTACTGTATAATACAAATAAAAAAACTGTAATTCTTACCAAACAATTTAGAATGCCAACATATTTAAATGATAATGACAGTGGTATGATGATAGAGGTTTGTGCAGGCTTATTGGATGGTGACAACCCTTTGACATGTATTAAAAAAGAAACAGAAGAAGAAACAGGCTATAAAATAGATACCCCTTTAAAAATATTTCAAGCATATACATCTCCGGGAGCAATAACTGAAATAATACATTATTTTATTGCAGAATATTCTGACAAAATGAAAATAAATAATGGGGGCGGATTAGCAACAGAATCTGAAGAAATAGAAGTGCTGGAAATAGATTTAAACAAAGCATTATCAATGATAACAGATGGAAATATTAAGGATGCTAAAACAATTATATTACTACAATATGTTAAAATACATAATCTAGTATAGAAATTAAGCATTTATTTTATTACATTATTTTAAAGTCAAAAATCCAAGACTTTTTGTACTTTAGCCTCTCTTATTTTACAAAACATTTTTAAGCACTATTATGGCAGACGACAAAGAAAAATCAGCAAAATTAAAAGCATTACAATTAACTTTAGATAAACTAGATAAAACCTACGGAAAAGGTTCAGTGATGAGACTCGGTGACGAAGTTATAGAAGATGTAGAAGCAATTCCATCAGGGTCATTAGGATTAGATATCGCACTTGGAGTTGGTGGATATCCTCGAGGTAGAGTTATTGAAATTTACGGACCGGAATCTTCTGGTAAAACAACACTTACATTACATGCAATTGCAGAAGCACAAAAAGCAGGAGGAATAGCTGCTTTTATTGATGCAGAACACGCATTTGATCGTTTTTATGCAAAAAACTTAGGTATTGACATAGATAATTTGATTATTTCTCAACCCGATCATGGAGAGCAAGCCTTAGAAATTACCGATAATTTAATACGCTCCGGTGCTGTTGATATTGTGGTTATTGATTCTGTTGCAGCCTTGACTCCTAAAGCTGAAATTGAAGGCGAAATGGGTGATTCAAAAATGGGATTACACGCACGTTTAATGTCTCAGGCATTACGTAAACTGACAGGTTCTATCAGTAAAACAAAATGTACGGTAATTTTTATCAATCAATTACGTGAGAAAATAGGTGTTATGTTTGGTAATCCTGAAACTACTACAGGAGGTAATGCTTTAAAATTTTATGCTTCAATACGATTAGATATTAGAAGAAGAACTCAAATTAAAGATGGAGATAATGTGATAGGTAATATGACAAAAGTTAAAGTAGTTAAAAATAAAGTAGCTCCACCATTTAAAATAGCTGAGTTTGATATTATGTATGGGGAGGGAATCTCAAAAACAGGCGAAATATTAGACCTAGGTGTTGATTACGGAATCATTAAAAAAAGTGGTTCTTGGTTTAGTTATGGAGATACTAAATTAGGTCAAGGTAGAGATTCAGTTAAGTTGCTAATAAAGGATAATCCGGAATTAGCAGACGAATTAGAAGCAAAAATAATGGATGCTATTGACGAAAGTTAATAATAATTTTAAAGGAATAAAAAAGGAAATCACTATTCATTAGATGACTCAAAGTCATCTAATGAATTTTTTTAACTCTTTCTTTAAAATAACAAAAGGCGCTATTATAGCGCCTTTTATTTTGTTTTATAAATCAAGGTTACTTATTTACAGTTTTAATATAATGACTTAAAGCCATAGACATAGAAGGTGTTTCCTTAGTTGGAGCAGCAATATCAACACGTAAACCTGCTTCTTCAGCAGCTTTAACCGTAGTATTACCAAATACCGCAATTCTAGTTTCATTTTGTTCAAAATCAGGAAAATTTTCGAATAAAGATTGTATTCCTGAAGGGCTAAAAAACACTAAAATATCATAATAGACATTTTTTAAATCAGACAGGTCACTAACTACAGTTTTAAATAAAACAGCCTTTTCCCATTTAATTTCTAAAGTATCTAATAACTCAGGTACACTTGATTTTAATTTATCAGAACAAGGCAATAAAAATGTTTCTGTTTTGTGTTTTTTAATCAACTTAGTCAGATCCTGAAATGTTTTTTCACCAACATAGATCTTCCGTTTTCTATAAACAACATATTTTTGTAAATAATAAGCAACAGCTTCTGACTGGCAGAAATATTTCATAGAATCTGGAACCTTAAAACGCATTTCTTCAGCTAATCTGAAATAGTTATTTATAGCATTTCTACTGGTAAAAATAATAGCTGAAAAAGCTGAAAAATTAATTTTTTGATTCCTTACTTCTCTAGCAACCTCTCCCTCAACATGAATAAATGATCTGAAGTCGATCTTCACTTTTTGCTTTACCGATAAATCAAAATAAGGTGATTGTTTTGCAGGTGCAGGCTGAGAAACTAAAATAGTTTTTACTTTCATAAATCCTCTTTTTTTTAACTCTTTAGTTAAACCTTTATTTAATAATTAGTTTATAAATTATAATAAAGGGGCTGATTTCGAGGGCGCAAAGGTACAAAATAAAATAAAACATTTTACTAAAAACTAACTTTTGATTGTTTTTGATTTGTAAAAAGTAGTAAAACAATAACAATAACACGGCTGTGATTATTAAAAACTGTGAAAAATAAACTGAATTAATATAAAAATTGATAATTAATAAGGGTAATATTAATAAACAGAAATTACCTAAATAACTTAATTTTGTAAAAGTAAAATATTGTTGCTCATTTTCTTTTTCAAATAAAAATGCTAATAAAAATCCTATTATTGACCTGATAATTACAAAAGAAAAAACATATAAGAGAATTCTTAAAAAAGACTCATCACCATTAAGTGTTAAACTTTTGAGGTTTATTATTACAAATAACAACAGCGAAGCAATCAATATAAAAATAAAGTAACATGTAATATTAAATGCATTTAATATTAAAGGAGTTGATTTTGAGTAATTATTAATATAACTATTGTTATACAAAAGTGTTTGCAAACTTTTAAACCTTACAGGATACTTTGTTTTATTATAAATAAGTAAGCCAATTATTATTAATAGTATAATGGTAATCCAATCATTAGAAATCAATATGCGCTCGGTTGCTTCCCCCATTATTAATAATAATATCGTTTTTATTTTATGAGTTATCCTCAGTGAATCTTAACACAAAATTAGCATTATTTTATCTTACCTTTGCCAATCAAATAAAAATCAATGCAGGACGCTCTAATTATTATCCCTACATATAACGAAAAAGAAAATATAGAAAATATTATTAGAGCAATTTTTTCTCAAGAATCCCGAGACTTTGGGATTGATATATTAGTTGTAGATGATAATTCTCCCGATGGAACAGCTAAGATTGTTTCTAATTTACAGCAAGAATTTTCTGAAAAGTTATTTATTGAAAATCGCAAAGAAAAAACAGGTTTAGGCGCTGCTTATATTCATGGATTTAAATGGGCATTGGCTAAAAAGTATGAGTATATCATTGAAATGGATGCTGATTTTTCTCATAACCCAAAAGATTTGATCAAATTATACAATGCTTGTGCAAAAGATGGCGCTGATGTTTCGGTAGGATCAAGATATAAAAATAATCAAGTAAATGTAGTTAATTGGGATATGAAACGCCTGTTACTATCCTATTTTGCTTCGAGATATGTGCGTTTTATAACCAGAATTCCTATACACGATACTACAGCAGGTTTTGTTTGTTATAAACGAAAAGTACTTGAAACAATAAAATTTGATAAAATTAAATTTATTGGTTATGCTTTTCAGATAGAAATGAAATTTAAAGCCTGGAAACACGGATTTAATATTAAAGAAGTATCTGTAATTTTTACCGATAGAGTTTTAGGAAAATCAAAAATGGATGGCTCTATAATAAGCGAAGCTATTTTTGGAGTAATAAAAATGACATTAAAAGGATTACCTAAATAATGCTTAAAAAGTTTACGTCAGTTAGAGTGTCACGCTTAAAGCGTGATGTATCGAAAATAAGTAAATTTTTTAATACTATCCGCCTCTGACGGATAACTCGAAGTGACGATAAAACTCTTTATGATATTTACATTAAAAATTAGTAAATGAAAACGATTCTAATCAAAAATGCACTAATTGTAAACGAAGGAAAGGTCGTTAATAATGATGTTTTGATTGAAGGTAAACTTATTGCTGAGATAGGCGATTCTATAAAAAACATTCCTTTAGACATTCAGATTATAGATGCAAAAGGGAGGCATTTATTACCCGGTATTATTGATGATCAGGTACATTTCAGAGAACCGGGGTTGACACATAAGGCGAACATTGCAACAGAAAGTAAAGCAGCAGTAGCAGGAGGTATTACGTCTTTTATTGAAATGCCTAATACTGTACCACAGGCCACAACTCAACAATTATTACAGGATAAATTTGATATAGCCTCAAAAACATCATACGCAAACTACTCTTTTATGTTTGGCGGTACCAATGACAATTTAGAAGAACTATTAAAAACAGATCCACAAAAAGTGGCTGCCATTAAATTATTTTTAGGGTCTTCAACAGGAAATATGCTGGTTGATAATGAAGAAACCCTCGAAAAGATATTTTCTTCTACCAAAATGCTAATTACTGTACATTGTGAAGATGAACATACTATTCGTAAGAATCTAGCAAAAGCAATTGCTAAATATGGAGATGATATTCCTATAGAAATGCACCCAAAGATCAGAAGTGAAGAAGCATGTTATATATCATCTTCTAAAGCTATTGCTCTGGCAAAGAAAACAGGTGCAAGATTACATGTATTCCATTTATCAACAGCTAAAGAAACGGCACTATTCAGCAATGAAATTCCACTTGAAGAAAAACAAATTACAGCTGAGGTTTGTATCCATCATTTATGGTTTGATGAAACTGATTATAAAGAAAAAGGAACTTTCATTAAATGGAATCCCGCTGTAAAAACAAAACAAGATCAAGAAGGTTTATGGAAGGCCTTATTAGACGACAGAATTGATGTTATTGCTACTGATCATGCGCCACATACTTTAGAAGAAAAAAAGCAGGTATATACAAAAGCACCAAGTGGAGGACCTTTAGTACAACACGGACTGTTAGCGATGTTAGAGGCTGTGCATGATAAAAAAATAAGTCTCGAAAAAGTAGTTAAAAAAATGTGTCATAATCCGGCAAAGTTATTTCAAATAAAGAAAAGAGGATTTATTAAAAAAGGTTATTATGCCGATCTGGTCTTGGTTGATATGAATACATCGCAACAAGTTACTAAAGACAATATTTTATATAAATGTGGCTGGTCTCCTTTTGAAGGCACTGTTTTTAACTCAGAAATTACACATACTTTTGTAAACGGTAATTTGATATACAACAAAGGAGTTTTTGATATAGAAACAAAAGGAATGCAACTAACATTTAACAGGTAAATGAACAAACTAGTTTATATATTTTTCATGTTTATATTAGTATTGTCTTGTACGAGTAGAACCATCTATAAAAAACCTAAAAACTTAATAGATAAAGAAAAAATGATAACTGTATGGACAGATCTGTATATTGCAGCAGGATCTAGATCTGTTAAAACAAAAACATTAAAGACAAAAATAAACTATGCTCCTTTAGTTTTAGATAAATATAAAATTGATAGCGTTCAGTTTAGTGAAAGTAACATTTATTATACTTCAAGAATTGATGAGTATGAAAAAATGTTTGAAGAAGTACAAAAACGTCTTAAGGATTTAAAAAAGATTTATGACCCAAAAACTAAAAGAGACTCTATAATAAAATTATCAAAAAAAGATTCTATAAAACCTATATTAAATGAACTAAAAGACTCACTAAAAAAAGAGAATAAAGTAAGAAAAAAATCGCTAAAAAAGAGATTTAAGAATCAATCTAAAGATCTTTCAGATAAAATTTACAAGTAGAAGTAATTGTATCAGATAAAGGTTCAAATTTATACCCAATAACCTCTATAATTTTTTTATTAGAATATCTATATTTATTGTTAGATGATTCAGCAGTTTGTTTAGTAATTAAAGATTTACTTCCTATAGTTTTTTGTACTAACCAACTTACTCGCCAAGCTATAGCACTTAGTAGTTTGGTTGCTTTTATAGACGGTCTTTTTTTTGACAATCTATCCGCTATAGCAAAAAAAACATTTTTAAAAGAATCATTTTCACTAACCAATATATAACGTTCATTCTTAATATTACTTTTCATTAAATTTATCATAATCGTGGCGACATCAGTAACCCCTACGAACCCTGTGACGCCTTCAGTATAAAATTTAAATCCGTTATACATATTGGTAAATAATTTACCGGGGCCATCTTGCCAAAAACCGGGGCCTAAAATAAGTCCGGGATTAACAATTACAACACCTACACCTTCTTGAGAGGCTCGCCAAACTTCAATTTCGGCACCATATTTTGTAATAGCATAACCGTAATTATTCTGTTCAACATTCCATTCATTATCTTCAGTTATTTCTTTATCGGTAAGAGGTTTGCCAATAGCTGCTATTGAGCTGACAAAACATAGCTTTTTAATATTATTTTCAATACATAGATTCACAACATTAGCAGTGCCTTCAATATTTACTTTCCGCATATTTTTATAATCAGATGCATTAAAAGAAATCATTGCAGCGGCGTGATATACATAAGTTACCCCTTCAAAAGCTTTTTTAAGAGAAGGGATATCTGTAATATCAGCTTCTATCCACTTGATGGTCGAAAATAACTTTTCATCATCATCAGTATAGTATGAAAAGACATTTTTTACAGCATTCAAATCGCTTGAATTTCTATGTATTGCAACAACACTTTCACTTTGTAATGCCAATTGATATAACAAATGAGAACCTACTAAACCTGTACCTCCGGTGACTAAAATCATGCCTCTAAAGTAAGTAATTTATTAATGCAAAGGGAAGAAGTTTGAAGACCGAAGCACGAAGTGGACACCTTCCAACTTCAAGCATCGGTCTTTTAGCCTACTAAATATTCTTTAATAGAAAAACCAATTTGTTTATAACTCATTTGAAATTAAGTTACGATAAACATATCTTTGCAAAAATTATTTATTCAATGAAGAAAAATTTTGTAGAAGAATTACGCTGGAGAGGACTCTTACATAATATTATTGACGGAACAGAAGAACAGCTTTCTAAAGAAGTTACTACTGCTTATATAGGCTTTGACCCTACGGCAGATTCTTTACATATAGGTAGTTTGGTACAAATAATATTACTAATGCATTTTCAACAAGCAGGACATAAACCAATTGCATTGGTCGGTGGCGCTACAGGAATGATAGGAGATCCTTCAGGAAAATCATCTGAACGAAATTTATTAGATGAAGCTACACTTAATAAAAATATTGAAGGTATAAAAAATCAATTGGCACGCTTTTTAGATTTTTCGTCATCTTCAAAAAATACAGCTGAATTGGTCAATAATTATGATTGGATGAAAAGCCTTTCATTTTTAGATTTTGCAAGAGATATTGGTAAACATATTACTGTTAATTATATGATGGCAAAAGATTCAGTTAAGAATCGTATAAATGCAGAAGCTAAAGAAGGAATGAGCTTTACTGAGTTTACTTACCAATTAATTCAAGGCTATGATTTTTTACACCTGTATTCAGAAAAGAATTGTAAACTTCAAATGGGTGGCTCAGATCAATGGGGCAATATCACTACCGGTACTGAATTGGTAAGACGCAAAGTTCAAGGAAAAGCCTATGCTATTACCTGCCCTTTAGTTACCAAAGCTGATGGTACAAAATTCGGTAAATCAGAAGGCGGTAATATTTGGTTAGATACTGAAAGAACATCACCCTATAAATTTTACCAGTATTGGTTAAATGCTTCAGATGCTGATGCAGAAAAATATATCAAGATCTTTACTTTTTTGAATGAAGAAACGGTTGAAAAGCTCATAAAAGAGCATCAGGAAACGCCTCATTTACGCTTATTACAAAAAACCGTAGCCAATGAAGTTACCAAAATGGTACATTCTAAAGAAGCATTGGATAACGCTATAAAGGCATCAAATATATTGTTTGGAAAGTCAACAGCTGATGATTTAAAAAGTTTAGATGAAAAAACATTTTTAGATGTTTTTGATGGCGTACCCCAAGCGGAAATTTCAAGCGAAGACCTACAAGATGGTATTGATATTGTGGAGGCTTTAAATGAAAAGTCGGGATTCTTAAAATCTAACAGTGAAGCCAGAAGAGCCCTAAAAGAGAACTCAATTTCAGTCAATAAAGAGAAGGTAACTGAAGACTATCAATTGACAAAAGAAAATTTAATTAGCAATAAATATATTTTACTGCAAAGAGGTAAAAAGAACTATTTTTTGTTGAAGGTGGGGTGAAATACAATCCCGATCCCGATAACTATCGGGACTATCGGTCGACAGGGATAGTCAGTTTCAAGAATTTTTTTATTTTGAGTTGCGTTTATTGATCTAATTATGAGACGTTAGTTATTTCAAACCCCAATTATAATTGCTTAGTTTTTAATTAATTTTTTAGAAATTATTTTTCCACTTTCCATATAAAATTTAATAATATACGTTCCGGCTGATAAACCTGATACACTAACCTTATTTAAGGTTGTTTCTTTAATTAGTTGTCCTATTTGGTTATAGATTACTAATTTATGTAAAATATCATTCTTTGCCTCAAATGTAAAAGTATTAGTAGTTGGATTTGGCATTAATAAAAATGAATTATTTAAACTTTCATCATTAATTGATAGAGTTGAGCTAAATTCAACTGCTCCTATTTCAAAAGACCCTAATCTAATGGTAGAATTGAAATCATCTATCACAATACTAGAGACAGAAGAAGTTCCGGCATTAATTAATGGGCTACTACTTGCAATGGTTAGTGGAAATGCAGATGATAAATCAATAGCTATTTGTGGATCTGAAGTAATTGAATTTGAATCACCCGAATAAGGAGAGGAAGATCCTCCAAAATAAGAATTATTACTCACATCAGGAGTGCTATTCCCTTGAGTAAAATCAACATAATTATCACTAATACCCGCTGCTTGAATAAATACATTGTTTTTTATTTCGGTAGTTAAGGAGAGGCCACCCGTTACCTGAATTCCTTTACCTCTAGAATTAACCAAAGTATTATTAAAGAATTTAGCATGTCCATTATTATGATACATTGCTCCATACCACTCCTTGCCACAGCCAATTAATATATTATTATATACATACGCAGGTTCTGGTTCATTCGTTTCTCCAGCATCCCAAGAAAGATCATAGATTCCTATGCCACGACTTCTGTTATCTACACCACCAGTAGCGGTTTCATCTTCACCACAAACAATAACATTGTGACGCCAATAATTTGATTTCATATAAACATCAGAAGCGCATCTATTTGCCTGATGATTATCAACAAAATGTGGACCTCTATCAAAATAGTTATCATAAGAGTAATTATATGCAATGTCACAACCTTCAACCTCTTGACATCCTGATATATATATTGAATGATCTAGCCTATCTAACGACCTTGCTCCATGCGTAGTATTTGCATAAATTTTCACTCCATCAGATCCTGTTTGAATAATTCCTATTCCCGCAACGAATTGTGTTGCACCAACGACATCGTTTCCAATTATTCGGCTATGCCTGCCAACACTTATACCATTGCCTACGGCAGCAACTCTAAACTTTGAAATGGTATAATATCTAGCATCAATCTTTATACCTTTATTAAAATTTGAGGTATTCCCATTGGTTATTCCGTCCATATAAGCATCTTCGTTTGGGTATCCAACGTAAGCAATGGGATCTTGTATTGTGCCTGCTGGCTCACTAGACCTGACCCAAATAGGTGATTTGCCTCCATTATAAGCATCATCATAGATACCATCTCTAAAATAAACCACATCTCCAGGCGTCATAGCGTCAACCATATTGTCAATCCCTGCTTTTCCCCATGGATCTGTCATTGTTCCTGAACCCGTTCCACTTACATCGTCCACAAAAAATATGGAAGAATTATTAATTCGAAAAGGAATAGTGTTTGAGGTAACACCATTTACGGTTACTGAAATAGTACTATCTCCTGTCGACATAGAACTATTTAACTGAAAAGTAATTGTTTGTAAAAATGGCACAGGATTATTACTCTTTCCCCAAGTATCTAAATAATCCAAATTTGA
Organism: uncultured Flavobacteriaceae bacterium; assembly: GCA_964463085.1. Taxonomy (GTDB): domain Bacteria; phylum Bacteroidota; class Bacteroidia; order Flavobacteriales; family Flavobacteriaceae; genus Aureibaculum. Next base: position 10,294 of record CAYXAZ010000005.1, read on the forward strand.
TTGTAATTGAACACCATTTACTGTAATGTAACTATTACTTCGTGTAGCGCCAAAATATCGTCCCCAAACAGTAATAACGGCGCCTTTATTAGGTTCAGCATTGCTCCAACCTGTTGAAGGAGCAGATATCAAATCTGAAAATAGTATAATCGGATCTTGTGATTGGGCTAAAGTTGTGATATTGTGGGTCAAACAAATAGTAAATAGTAGTGTTTTTAAGATTGTTTTCATATTTAAATTATTTACTTACATTATCAGTATTTTTGGCAACATAATCATGACCAAATACGTTCGGTAGAGATAACTTATATTAACGGTATTAAATAATAAAAATTGTTAAGATAAAAAAGAATCATAATTCATTAGATGACTCAAAGTCATCTAATGAATTGATTTACTTTTATAAACAAAAAAGGTGCAAATATTTGCGCCTTTTTTGTTGACCAAAATTTAATCTAAAGAATTCCTCGAGGCTCTGCTTCGGGGGTAGTTCATTTATTAATTCATGCTCATTTTTTTTGAAAGTTGAGTGAAAATAATGTTAAAATGGTCAGGGTTTTGTTGATAATTTTTTGAGTTTGGCTTATCGGTAAGATATGGTTCTGTTTTAATAAACTATATCGGTTGATAAGCGAAGCTAGTAGAAATTTGGTTAAGAAGCAAACCAAATTAAAATGCATAATATTGATATTAGCTATTTCTATAAAAATCACTCTAAATTTTGATGAATTTAACGTTTTTAGAAAATACTATACAGGATAAGAAACAAACCAACTAGAATGTTTTTGTACTTTTTGACTATGAAAATCTTTATATTTTATACCTCTAAAAGAACTACTTGGTCTTTTATTGAATATTAGTTAATAATGTAATTTCTTTTCATCAAAAAGTAGGAATTTCTGTTTTTAGGGTGTTTTATAGGTGTAATAATCATATAAAAAGCCAAAAATGACACAAGAAATTAAAAGAAAACTAACCAGACAACTCCTTATAGATAAAGGTTATGAGTTGATCAATATGTATGGTTACCATGCAACGAGTGTTGATAGAATTATCAATGAAGTAAACTTAACCAAAGGGGCTTTTTATTATCATTTTGAAAATAAGCACCATTTTGTTGAGGCCATTATTCAAGAAAGAATAGAAAAAGAGATTCACAGTGAGTTTATAGAACCTATTAATATGCGTGGGAATCCATTATTTATATTATCTGACCTATTGCAAAACAAGCTAATAAATGATAAATCATTGGCACCAAGTTTAGGGAGTCCGCTTACTAACTTTATAGTAGAATTAAGCCATGAACCTAATGATTATGATTTACAGATGCAATTAAAAGAAATTTTAGACCAATGGAAAATAGCATTGATTAATTTATTATACAGAGGCATAGAAGACGGTTATTTGGATAGACATATAAATACAGAACCGGTAGCAGAATTTATTATCAACTCTTTAGAAGGTGTTAGAACCTTGAAAAGAACTACTAATGATAAATCATTATTCTTTAACTATATAGAACAATTTAAAAATTATCTAGATACACTAAAAATTACTAAAGAAGAAAAAGAGTTAAAACGGTATTACTTAGATGATACTTTAGTTGAGTAATAAATTACACCCTCTGATATCTGAATGGTCAAATCTACCTAACACTTCAAAAGTGCCGTCATTGTATGTTTTACCCAAGTCTTGAGTAGCTATAAATGAACATGAATTGATGTTGGCTAAGTCTACAATATTTATACCGCCTGTTTTTTGATGAGGTAATAATTGTAGCGCATCTTCTGTATCACGTATGAAAATTTTCATCCATGGTGGTGTATTAAAAACACCATTACCGGTTGAATATGCCTGACTTAATAATTCTGTCATTCCGTATTCAGAATGAATATTAGTAACACCAAAGCCTTTTTTTAGTTTGAAGTGTAATTCACCTCTAATAAGTTCTTTTCGCCTGCCTTTCATGCCTCCGGTTTCCATTATAATGGTATTTTTTAATTCAAACAGATATTTTTCTACCAAATCTAACAAGGCAAATGAAACACCGATCAATAAAACTTTTTCCCTTTTAGTATCAAGATCTATTAATGTTTTTTTCAATTCAGACAAATTGTCTAAATAAAATCCGTTTTTAGGCTTATTTGATTTTTTAATCAAATCATCTACCATATATATCAATGATGAGCCTTCTTGTTCTAAATAGGAAGGAAGTAAAGCCAAAATGGTATAATCCTTAACGTTTCCGTAAAAATGTTCAAAGGCTGTTATATAGCTCTTTTCATAGATAGAAATATCAGTAACATAATGTTTACTGGTTAAATTCCCGGTAGTCCCAGAACTAGAAAAAACTTGTTCAATGCTGTTCGTATTACTGATAATTTTATGCGATTTAAAGAACTGTATTGGTAAAAACGGAATTTTATCAATAGTTTTAATAGCGTTAATATCAATATTTAGGTGAGATAAGAATTGTCTGTAGACTAAGTTATTTCTGGCTTGATGTTTAAAAACAACTAATGCAAATTTTTCAAAATCAGCTAAGGTTTGTATAGAAAAGAGTTTATTTATCTGCATAAAAACTATAAATTACTACAAAAATAGTTTAATTATACGCAACCCTTATAGTTTTAGAGTATCTTAAACATAAAATAGGAAGCATTATGAGTAAGAATTTTTTAGTAACAATTTTAATTATTTCTACACTTTTTTCGTGTAGTTTAGATGATGGTAATAACTCAAATTTAAGTTTAAAAACGTTACCAATAAAAGAAGCTGTAGTACCAGCTGAATTTATATTTGGTCAATCGTACACTTTAAAAGTTATCTATGATTTACCTAGTAAGTGTCATTCATTTCATAGTTTATTTTATCAATATGAAGGTACTTCTAGAATTGTAGCAGTTAACTCTATTGTTAATATCAATTTAGCATGTGCTGATACTTTAATTGAAAAAGAATATGATTTTATAGTAAGGGTAACACAACATGAAGATTATACCTTTAAATTTTGGAAAGGTAAAAACGATCAAGATCAAGATATTTTTGAGAATTTTTTAGTACCGGTACTAGAACCATAAATTAAATTAAAATATGAGTTTAGAAAAACTCATTAATAAATGTAAGCGAAAAGATATAAAAGCGCAATCAGAAATTTACCAGTTGTTTTCAGGTAAGTTATTTGCCTTATGCCTTAAATATTCAAGAAATTATCAAGAGGCTCAAGACAATTTACAAAATGGGTTTATTCTAATTTTTGAAAAGATAGAACAGTATAATTTTAAAGGATCATTTGAAGGTTGGCTAAAGCGAATTATTATTAATACTGCCCTACAAACGTATAGAGAAAAAAATGTATTAAATCTGGTTACTGAAGAAATACCAGATAAGGTAGAAATTGAAATTGATGACGAACAGGTTTCTCTCGATTTTTTATTGAAACTAATTCAAGAATTACCTGATAGATATAGAATGGTTTTTAATTTATATGTGTTAGATGGTTATCCTCACAAAGAGATTGCTAATATGCTGAATATCTCTGAAGGAACCTCTAAATCAAATCTCTCTAGAGCGAGGGTAATTTTAAGAAATAAGATTGAATCGAACCAATCTCAAGTAAAAAAAAATGAAGCGTTTTAAGTAATGGACGAAAAGAAAAATATAGATAGATTATTTCAAGAGAAATTCAAAGATTATGAAGTTTCTCCTAACCCTTCAGTTTGGACAAATATTGAAGGACAACTTATGAAAAAGAGGAAGAGAAGAATTATACCGCTGTGGCTACAAATTGGTGGCGCAGCGGCAATTCTACTATTGTTGGTCTCTACAGGTTTTTGGGTTTATAATCAAAACACGAATACAATTGAGCAACCAAACCAAATTATTACAGATATAGATCAACCTGACCAAACAGAACAGAAAACACCATCATCAATAAATGAAGACAATATTATTACTTATAAAGCACGTAAAACTAACCAAGAAGAAAATAATATTACTAAAACCGATCAATCTAGAAATCATAAGACCAAAAGCAATAATATAGCAAACAAATTTATTAGTAAAGAAAAAGAGACTGAGAATTCTTCTAAAGAACAAATAGCTATTTCTAAGGCTCAGAAAGATGATATAAACCCTCAATTTGACAAACTAAATAAAACTAATGCAACTAAAATAACTGATGTTATCAAAGAAAAATCAAATACTGAAAAAACGTTCATAGTTCAGGAAGAAACAATAACCAAACAAGAGAATATTAAAAACGATATTCAAAAAGAGATTGAAAAAAGAACAGAAGAAGAAACTATTGCTGAAAATGCTATAAATAAATGGTCTGTTGGTTCAACTTTGGCGCCAGTATTTTATAATACATTAGGCAATGGTTCGCCTATTGATCCTGCATTAGCAAGTAATGATAAGAATAGCAATGGTTCTATTTCTTACGGATTAAAAGTGAATTACAAGCTATCTAATAAGTTTAGCTTACAATCGGGCATTAACACCTTAGAATTAGGATATTCTACAGAAAATGTTGCTGCATTAATATCATCATCACTATTATCAGGTTCAAATACAAATGTTAACACAAATATTGAAGGTATTTCTGTTGCCGCAATATCAACGGCTAATTTGCAAAATTCAGATATATTAGGTCAACGTTCATCATTGGATGCATCTGGTAATTTAGATCAAACATTTGGCTATATCGAAATTCCTTTAGAAGCTAAATACAATATTTTACAAAAAAAATTAGGAGTTAATTTAATAGGCGGTTTTAGTACTTATTTTTTGTATGAAAATAAAGTTTCAATTACTTCTTTTGGTAAAACGTCTACACTAGGCGAAGCTTCTAATATTAATTCATTGAATTTTAGTGGAAATTTAGGAGTAGATTTTGACTATGACATCAGTAAAAAATTATACATAAACGTATCACCTATGTTTAAATACCAATTTAATACATTTTCTAAAAATTCAGGCGGATTCAAACCGTATTATTTAGGTGTTTATACAGGTTTAAACTTTAGGTTTTAGTTGGTTAATTATATTTGGTTGGTTGCCAAATATGCCAAAAAGTCGGGCTTTTAAGCTCGGCTTTTTTGTTAGTCAAAATCTCCCGAAGCTCTGGGATTTATCAGGGTTTTAGGATTATGCAGGACGATTTTATTCAAGTAAATAGGTAGATTCACTTTTATTATCAGATAACACCTTCAAACATGTAATAATTTGTAATTTTGTGACATAACACAAAGAATCATAAAATGACATTAATAGCAACTGATTTTGGTATAGAAAAAGCATTACAACAGTTAGGAGTAAAAGATATAAATGAGGGAACTTCTACAGGTTCTCAATGGTTTTCTAATGGAAAGACAATAGAGAGTTACTCGCCCGTTGACGGACAATTGATAGGTAAAGTAAAAACGACCACAAAAGAAGATTATGAAAAAATGATGAGTGCTGCTACTTCAGCATTTAAAAGCTGGAGAGTGATGCCGGCTCCTCAAAGAGGAGAAATTGTGCGTCAATTTGGTGAAAAATTACGTGAATTAAAAGAACCCCTAGGCAAATTAGTATCCTATGAAATGGGTAAAAGCTACCAAGAAGGATTTGGTGAAGTGCAAGAAATGATAGATATATGCGATTTTGCTGTAGGCTTATCGCGTCAGTTAGATGGTTCAACTATGCACAGTGAGCGTTTTGGACATAGAATGTACGATCAATATCATTCATTAGGTGTAGTAGGAATCATATCTGCTTTTAACTTTCCGGTAGCTGTTTGGGCTTGGAATACTGCATTAGCTTGGATTTGTGGTGATGTTTGTGTGTGGAAACCATCCGAAAAAGCACCACTTTGCGGCATTGCTTGTCAAAATATTGCTGCAGAAGTATTTAAAACAAATGGTTTACCTGAAGGAATATCTTGTTTGATAAATGGCGATTATCGCGTAGGCGAAATGATGACTACAGATAAACGAGTTCCTTTAATTTCTGCTACCGGTTCCATTAGAATGGGAAAAATTGTCGCTCAAAAAGTAGCAGCTCGTTTAGGAAGATCTTTATTAGAATTAGGGGGTAATAATGCTATTATTGTTACACCGGATGCTGATATAAAAATGACAGTTATTGGTGCTGTATTTGGTGCTGTAGGAACAGCAGGACAACGTTGTACCTCAACACGCCGATTGATAATTCATGAAAATATATACGATAACGTTAAAAATGCGATTGTAGATGCTTATAAACAATTACGAATAGGTAATCCGTTAGATGAAAATAATCATATAGGTCCGTTAATCGATAAAGATGCAGTTGCAATGTATCAAGAATCGTTGAAAAAAGTAGTTGAAGAAGGCGGTAATTTGGTTATTGAAGGCGGTGTGCTTTCTGGTGAAGGCTATGAGAGTGGATGTTATGTGAAACCAGCTATCGCTGAAGCGGATAATAGCTATGAAATTGTACAACATGAAACCTTTGCACCGATCTTATATCTGTTAAAATATTCAGGGGATGTTGAAAATGCAATTGAAATTCAAAATGGTGTTGTTCAGGGCTTATCATCAGCAATTATGACCAATAATTTGCGTGAAGCAGAACGTTTCTTATCTGTTGCCGGTTCTGATTGTGGAATAGCAAATGTAAATATTGGTACTTCAGGTGCTGAAATAGGTGGCGCTTTTGGTGGTGAAAAAGAAACCGGAGGTGGACGAGAATCTGGTTCTGATGCCTGGAAAGTATATATGAGACGTCAAACAAATACTATTAATTATACTACTGAACTTCCCTTAGCTCAGGGAATAAAATTTGATTTATAAAAGACTTGTCAGGTTTTACAAACCTGACAGGTCTAATAGGTTGATATAACATAAAAAAACCTTGTTTCAATGCCGAAGTTTTATCAGGAGAAACAAGGTATATATTGGGTTGATGTTTCAAAATTTTATCAATAAAACCGTTGCGCTTCATATAGAGGAGCAACAACGGTTTTATAACTAACTAATTCAAATAATATTTTAATAATCTAGACCATAATAATCCATTACTTCATTATAGTTATTTATATCTACTCCGGCAGCTTTTAATTCATTAAAAACACCTTCTTTTTTAGACAAACTTGTGCCCTTTCCTGCAGCCGTATTTGAAGATTCTATAATAACAAGTTTAAGTAAATCGTAAACCCCAACAGTAGGAGTTAAACTTGCGCCTGTAACCCTATTATAAAATAAAAGCTGTACAGTTGAAAGAAATAGAGGAACTTTAATATCGTCGTTAAAACTAGATCCAGGAACAAAATAGTAAGATGTTGACCGTTTTAAATAAGTTAAAATTACATCATTATCTAACACATCTTGAGTAAGTTGAGATGCATTTATATTCCAAACTGATCCATCCTGAGCAGAAGTATCAAATGTATAAGTCTGTACATTTGCATTTCCATTTGTACCATTAGTACCGTCTTGCCCTGCTGGCCCTTGTGCACCTTGAGCACCATCTGCTCCATCTTCGGGAGAACATGAAAAGGTTACTGCAATAATTAGTGCCATAAGTACATACTTTGTTTTTGAGATTACATTTTTCATAATAATTTAATTTTAATTGTTAATACTAATTCTTTTTTAATTTTAATTGATTTATTTAGACTGCAAATGTGAAGTATAAATCAATTCAAGACAAGAGGAAAAACCCTGAATTTTAAGGGGATTTACCCTGTGTGAAAAAGGGGATTTATCCTATCTAAAAAGGGGGTTTATCCTAGTTATTGAATTTTAATAGTATATTAAACTATTTACAATTATAAAATTTCTGAAACTACGTTTATGATAATAAAATCAACCGTTTCAAGAGACTTTGCTTTTCGACATTTATTATTATATAACAATTTTCTGTTTTTTAATTTAGTATGCTATTGACTGTCAATTATCTAAAAATAAGTCTTGACTCCTAAGTTTTTCAGTCCCGAGAATACGGGAGTCTTCTGTCTTTAGTCGGACAACAATGAAGATTTTTAACTATTTTTGAACCAATAAATAAGAATGAATAAATCTATGTCTCTATGTATAACGCTATTTGCGAATTCCTTAATCAATTTGTTGATTTTACAGAGGAACAATTGAATGAATTTAAAAAAAGCCTGGAAGTAAAGCATGTTAAAAAAGGTGATATCCTATTAAATGAAGGACAGGTATGCGACTATGTGGTTTTCATTAATAAAGGTGCATTTAGACTTTATAGTTTAAGAGATGGACAAGAATATAGCACAGAATTTTTTTTTGAAAATATGTTTTTTGGTGATTATGTTAGTTTTTTAACAGATAAAAAAGCAAAAGAAAGTATTCAAGCCTTAGAAGATAGTACTATATTAATTCTGAAAAGAAAAGATCTATACCATTTTTATAAAACAATGAATAACTTTGTAAACTTTGGAAGGCTTATTGCCGAACACCACTTTATAAAAATATGCTCTAAAAATGATGATTTACTTTTAATGACTTATGAAGAACGCTATAAAAAAATAGTAAAAGAAAGACCCGAAGTTATACAAAGAGTACCACAATATATGATAGCCTCTTATTTAGGAATTACACCTGAAGCATTAAGTAGAATAAGAAAAAGACTTTATAATGAATGAACTTGAAAAATACTTAAATGGCTTTGTACATTTCACCAAAAGTGAAATAGAATTATTTTTGCCCTTATTTTTAGAAAATAGTATAAAAAGGAATGATTACTTTGCTGTTGAAGGTGAATATTCTTCAAAATTTGCTTTTATCAAATCAGGAGTAATGCGTGCTTTTTACCGCAATAAAGAAGGAAGTGAATATAACAAGACCTTTTTTACGAGCCATTCTTTTGTGGGAGCATATTCGTCTTTAGTCTCAGGTCATAAAAACCTGATTAATATTCAATGCTTGACTGACTGTACAGTACTTCAAGCTAATTATAAGAGTATGACCAAACTTTATGATTCTATGCCAAAAATTGAACGATTATCAAGAATTATAGCAGAATTTTTCTTTGTTAACAAAGAAAAAAGAGAAATTGAATTGGTTATGCTTGAGGCATCTGAACGTTATGAAATCTTTAAACAAGAGCATCCTAATTTAGAAAATTTGATTCCTCAATATCACATTGCTTCCTATTTAGGAATTACACCCACCCAACTAAGCCGAATTAGAGCTAAAAAACAAACCTGAGTCCGACCTAAGATTTAATTTACAGAATTAAATCTTAGGTCGGACTCAGGTTAAAATCTTTACATATGTAAATGCATAACATTTCTATTCTTGTGATTTTTGTTGTGTAAAATTCACAAGAAAATGCAAATACATAACAACAAGATATTAATTACCGGAGCAACTTCAGGAATTGGAAAAGCACTTGCCGAAACCTTTCTCAAATTAGACAATCAAATAATTGCAGTTGGAAGAAATAAAAAAAAGTTAGAAGAACTTTCAAAGTTAGACCAACGAATTATTCCTTTTAAATGCGACGTTTCCAAGCAAGAAGAATTAGATAAACTCACATTATTTGTTGAACAACAACACAAAGACCTTAATATCTTAATTAATAACGCAGGAATTCAATACAATTATAACTTTTCAGAAGAACCACAACTACTTTACAAAATAGAGTATGAACTAAGCACGAACTTCCTTGCCCCTCTTAAACTTATCGCTTTATTATTACCTACATTAAAAGTGAATGATAATTCCGCAATTGTAAACGTTTCATCAGGTTTGGCAATTGTTCCTAAATCGCAAGCTCCAGTTTATTGCGGAACAAAAGCAGGTGTTCATATTTTTTCAAAGGCATTAAGGTATCAATTAAAAAAAGTAAAAGTATTTGAAATTATTCCGTCATTAGTTGATACATCAATGACAGAAGGAAGAGGAAAAGGAAAAATTTCACCCCAAAGATTAGTAGATGAGTTTATAAAAGCCTTTAAAAAAGATAAATTTGAAGTGAACACTGGCAAAGTAAAATTACTTAGAATAATTAACCGAATTAGCCCAAAAATAGCAGATAGAATAATGAGAGGCTTAACGCCATAAATATGAAACGAGCATGTTAAAATGTCTATTCATCACAAATAATTGTTCATTCTAAACAATTACTTGTTTCTTCCAATTATTTGGATAAAATGATATTAATATTGTCGCCAAAGGAAATTGACTAATAGCGAACAACATGTGACCAATTTATCAAATAATATAGACACATGAAACACCTTATTAAAGTTATAGTCATGATGGCATCGTTTTTTGCTCTAACATTCATTTTGGTAAAAATGACAGGTATTTTGAGTATTGAGCAAATTAAAGACTGGCTTTTACAAGCAAAGGAATTATCTTCATATTACGTAGGAATCATAGTTATATTGTTATTATTTTCAGATTTGTTTATCGCGATTCCTACCTTGACAGTAATTACTTTATCGGGATATTTTCTTGGTTTTCAAAACGGAGCTATCGCCTCATTTATCGGATTAATACTGGCAGGAATTACAGGCTACGGATTAAGTGCTGTTTTTGGAGAAAACATTTTTAAGTTCTTATTAAAAAAAGAAAAAGCACGTCAAGAAGCAAAAACCACATTTAGGCAACATAGCTTTATTATGATCTTATTGTCACGTGCTATGCCTATTTTACCAGAAGTTACAGCATGTTTAGCAGGTATGACTAAAATGAAGTTTTCAAAATTTATCCTTGCTTGGTCAATGAGTACCATTCCTTATGTACTGATTATTTCTTATGCAGGTTCAGTCAGCTCCTTTGAAAACCCTAAACCAGCTATTTTTACAGCAATTGGTGTCTTAGCAACTCTTTGGATAGGCTGGTTTTTATTTAACCAAACCGTAAAAAATGAGTGATTTTTGAATTTAACCTATCCTGAAAGGATTATAAAATCTATTTATAAAACGTTTATTGACTTAGGTCAATGAAATTTAAACCTATAATTATAGATTTTTACCGAATTATATTTTAATCTAAAAACAATACTTAATATGAAAACAACAATAGTGATACTATTTTTATTTAGTGCTACAATTATCTATGCGCAAACAGGAATCATTAAAGGAAATGTAATTGATAAACAATCAGAAAGTCCTTTACCCGGAGCCACAATAGAATTATTAAATAATAATGAAATTGTAGGTGTAATTACAGATATTGATGGTCACTTTAGGTTAGAAAATGTACCCTTAGGACGGCAAACTATACGTGTTAGTTATATTGGATTTGAAACTATAACTATCCCAAATATTGTAGTTACTTCAGGAAAAGATGCAGTAGTTACTGTAAACCTTATAGAAACCTTTGGTCAACTTGACGAAGTAATTTTAACCTCTACAACAAGTAAAGACCGCCCTAGAAATGAAATGATTGCTGTTTCTGCACGTCAATTTAGTTTGGAAGAAGTAACACGATATTCTGGTGGACGTGGTGATGTTGGTCGTTTGGCAGCAAACTATGCAGGTGTTTCCACATCCGATGACAGTCGAAATGATATTGTAATACGAGGTAACTCACCAACAGGATTGCTTTGGCGATTAGAAGGTATTCCAATACCAAGTCCTAATCACTTCTCAAGTTTAGGTACTACAGGAGGACCGGTTTCAGCCTTAAACCCTAATATGTTAAAGAATTCAGATTTTATTACCTCCGCTTTTCCTGCCGAATATGGAAATGCCTTAGGAGGTGTATTTGACCTTGGTTTTAGAAAAGGAAATTCAGATAATTATGAATATACATTGCAGATGGGCGCTTTTTCAGGAATAGAGGCTATGGCTGAAGGCCCTTTAGGTAAAAATGATGGTTCTTTTCTTGTTGCCGGCAGATATTCATTAATAGGATTGATAGGTGGAGGTACCGGTACTTCAGCAATACCAAATTATAGTGATGTTTCTTTTAATTTAGATTTTGGAAAAAGCAAATTGGGTAGATTCTCTTTATTCGGAATTATAGGCACTTCAAATATTGATTTTCTTGGAGATGATATTGATGAAGATGATCTTTTTGCTGCCGAAGACGAAGACTCATTTGTTACTTCAGGATTTGGTGTTGTTGGATTAAAACATCGTATCACTATAGGAGATAACTCGTACCTTAAAACCATTATAGCAGGATCTCTTTCTTCCAATCAATTTGATCAGGATAGGTACTTTGATTTGAATACACCTCAAGAACGAAAAATTAAGTTTGATGAAGTTGATAATACCGAAACACGATTTACCTTTTCTACCTTATTCAACACCAAACTAAGTAGCAAAACAACTTTTAGAACAGGTCTTTTGGTCGAAAATTTTAATATCAAATCTAAACTAAATACTAGAGAACAACAGTTTGACAATGATGGTGACGGAGACCCGGACATGATTACTTTTAGAGATAGTGATGAAAATCTAAGCATTATTCAGCCTTATGTACAAGGACAATTTAGAGTTACAGAAAAACTGACTTTAAATGCAGGATTACACGGACAATACAGTACATTGAACGAACAATTTGTCTTAGAACCTAGAGCAGCTGTTAACTGGAAAATAGCACCGAAACATTCGTTGAGTTTAGGCTATGGGCTACATCACCAACCTGTACCGCTTCCTTTATTGTTTTTAAATGAAGATATTAATGGCGAGTTGGTACAAACCAATAGAAATTTGGACTTTGTACGAAGTAACCATTTTGTGCTGGGCTATGATGTAAAACTCGCCAATAGTTGGCGTGGAAAGGCGGAAATATATTACCAAAGTATTACAAATGCAGCAGTAGAACCATTTTCTTCAAGTTATTCTTCTTTAACTGAAGGTGCTGGTTTTGGATTTGAAACTGAACGTGTTTCATTGCTTAGTAACGGAACAGGGTTTAATCAAGGTGTTGAGTTAACACTCGAAAAATTCTTTAGCAAAGGATATTACGGATTGTTAACTGCTTCCTTTTTTGAAAGTAAATATGAGGGTAGTGATGGTATAGAACGCAATACACCTTTTAATAACGGATATGTACTAAATCTATTAACAGGGCGAGAATTTAAAATAGGCAAAGCAAAAAAGAATGTTTTCTTTGTCGACACCAAATTAACAACTGCCGGCGGAAGATACTTTACTCCTGTTGACTTAGCAGCATCTCAGCAAGCAGGTTTTCAGATATTACAAGAGAATATTGCTTTTAGCGAGCAAAATGACCCTTATTTTAGATGGGATGTTAAGTTTGGAATTAAATTCAATAGCAAAACGAAAAAACGTTCCCATCAATTTTACGTCGATTTACAAAATGTAACCAATAATGATAATATATTTGAAAGACGATATAATAGGTTAACCAATAATGTAGATCAGATAGATCAATTAGGTTTTTTTCCTGATGTTGGGTATCGTTTTCAGTTTTAACGAAGTTATCGGAGAGATTTAGATTTCATTTTTTATCTTTGGAGAAGCTTGCAGTTCTATTAAACTCTAAGATTCAATACCTAAAATTAAACGAATTCAGAACAAACCTATGTTAATAAACAAGAAATGAACAGGTTATACAAGAAGGAGCATCAGAACGATATGAAATACCTTAAAAGAGCATTTAATTTCTCAATATCACATAATTCATATTCGAGAGTTACTCCACTTCAATAGAAACTATACGTTTTTCATAAACCAAAACAAATGCTCAAAACAATTTTTTTTAAAACGTATTTAAAAGAAAGTAAACAAATAGGTTCCTTTACACCAAGTTCAAGATTTTTGGTAAAAAAAATGTGTGATAAAATAAATTTTAAAACCGCCAAATGCATAATTGAATTAGGATCAGGAACAGGTGTTCTTACCAAAGAAATTTTAAAACAAGCGCAACAAGACACCAAAATATTTGTCTTTGAATTAAATGAAGATTTTTACAAATTACTTCAAAAAGAATTTAATGATCCAAGATTAATATTAGTCAACGACTGTGCTGAGCATTTAAAAAAAGTTTTACAAGAACATCAAGTCAAAGAAGTAGATGCTGTTTTATCATCTTTACCTTTTACTACTATGTCTGAGTTGATAAAAAATAATATTTTAGATGCAATATATAATGTACTCAAAAATGGTGGAGTATATATTCAATACCAATACTCATTAAATGCTAAAAAACTTATTGAAAAACGTTTTGGTAAATTAAAAATGAGTTTTGTATCCATAAACTTACCTCCAGCGTTTATTTATTGTGGGGTGAAAGGTTCTTTTTGATCCATATCGTATCAGTTAGCACTTCTAATAATTCATTCGCATCTTATTCTTTATTTTTGTTTTTTGAAAGAAATGAATTATTAGAAGTGCCCATAAGTTTGATTTGTAATATAAAGTTTAGAATAAATATGAACTAAAACCGTTTCTTTTAGAGGCAGTTTTTTATTTTTGATTGTAAGAATGGCATATCATTTGCCATATATGTAGGGATAATAATATAGTTATCAACTATTTAAGTTTATAAATTATGAAAAGACAACTACTATACATTGTATTATCATTGGCTTTAGTTAGCTTTATAGGTATTACTACACAAGAAGATAGGTGGAAAGCTCCCAAGGGAGCTAAACAGCTAAAAAACCCTATAAAAACATCAAAAAGGACAGAATCAGTCAAACGTGGTGCTAAAATATTTAAAACACGATGCATGATCTGTCATGGGGCACAAGGGAAAGGAGATGGTATTGGTGGAAAAGCACTAACGCCTAAACCACAAAACTTGACGTTAAAGATGGTAAAATCTCAAACTGATGGTGAAATATTTTGGAAAATTACCAACGGTAGAAATGATATGATAAAATGGGGGCCTATTTTATCTGAAGAACAACGTTGGGATGTGGTGAATTATGTGAGAACTCTTAAGTAAACACACACTTTTATTATTCCAGTCAAATTTTTGACCTCAAAGTCCCGAAGTCTCGGGATTAAAACCTTTGAGGTCTAATTATTGGTTATACTTCACCTTTCGCAATACACGTAATGCTTCCTTTAAATGAATATAGGTAGACTTATCGGTTAAATCTTTTAGATAGGGTTTAGCTGATTCAAGCTTATTTTTAGCATCTTTAAATCCGTTTAAAGAACAGATCATATAAGTTGTAGGTAATTGTTGTAGATCAGCCTTATCATTTTTACTTAACGAAATATTTTTTTCAAGTTTATTTAGAATAGCGTTATTACTATTATAAATATGTTGCAATACAACAGCATTATAAACAGGAGGCTTAAAAAGTAGTTCTGTAGCGATATCATGTACACCATTATCTTTAAAATGAATAATCGTTTTTTCTAAAGGATAAATGCCCTTTAAATCCCCCGAAGGGGGACTAGCCTTATTTATATTTATTTGAATATATTCTGTAATAATAAATGATTGACTGTTATATTCGATTTCAACTTCATCTAAGGCGGAATAAAATAAACGAATCTGCTCATTTATTAATTCAATATCTACCCTAGAATAGAGCGTTTTATTGTCAACCTCTTTTTTTATACCTGCCCAACACACTACAAATTGATCTTTAAATACTTTATAGGTAGGGTTTAGATCTTTTTTGTGTTGTTCCATAAAATCGAAAACGCCGTTCAGTGTAAGCTCTATGTTATTCCGAGCATTTTTTTCAATAGCTTCTACTATTGGCTTGTTTGAGTTTTTAACTTCTATTTTATCTAAAGGTTTTGAATTGCTACCTTGTCTAAAAAAAGAAGTGTTTTTAGGATATTTCCAAATACCTTTTTTTAATGAGGTAAATTCCTTTAAAGGATTTATTGTTACTAACCCGACAACTTTATAGCGAGGTAATCTCGGAAAAGCAATGTTTTCATATTGAATTTTTGGAGGATTTTCAAGATATGCATTCACTAAATTTTGAATTTTACTATCATCAAAAAAATCAACACCTATTATTTTGTTAGTTTCATCTTCTATACCAATAATTATGTATGAATTATTTTGCGGATTTGAATTCGAAAACGCACAAACGTGTTTTAAAAACTTTGCTTTACCCTCTTTTGAGTCTAAATTAAGTTGCACTTTTTTATCATAGAAAGTGTTCTCATCATTATAAGCCAGTATATTTTTAATTAAAAGACGCTTGTTAATCATTAATGAAACTCTATTTTTATAAGTAGCAAAGCTACGAATTAAAAATAGTTGGTTGTCCCGATAGCTATCGGGATAATCCCGCTGAAAAGCGGGATCTTCTGAAACCCTTACCTTAGAATTGTGAAAATAAAAACAAAAAAACCGCCTCAGAATTTCTGAGGCGGCGTATTGGTTGAAATGAATCAACCAAAATCAACTAACCAAACCTTATCTTTATGCTTTTATTTGTCTCTTTTTTGTTTTTCGATTTACTTTAAATCGTTTTCTATCTTTTGTTTTTCCTTTCTCTGAAGCATTTTTAAATACTATATTGTCTCGCCCCTTAAAGGTATATGTTGTACCAGATGCTACATGAAATAAATCTATCTCTTCATCGTTTATAACGCTCAGTTCAAACTCTTCATTGTCAAAGAAATCATAATCTAATGTTAAAATTTTTACATCATCAAAACCTGCTACGTTAAACACTTCATAAGCTCCTTCAAAATCCCATATCAATAATCCAATATTCGTGCCAAACTCATCTTGAGATGATCTAAATGTTGTTTGATTTTCTGGTGTAAACTGTAAGAAGTTTTCATCATCAAACTCATTTAAAGCACCTTCTTGACTTGTATAGGTTTTTTCCCAAGCAACATATTCTTGTAAGAAGTATTCAATATTGTCATAAAAGACCTGATCAAAATCAAAGCTACTTTTTTGATAACCAATTAGGTAATAAGAGGTATTTGTATAAGTATCTCTCAATCTGATTTCATCATTAGAGAGTTGTGAAACTTCTAAATCTATAAATCCGTCAAGGTTATGATCTATTTCTAATACACCATTAATGGTTTCATAATATCCTATTTGATCCCCATAACCATTACCAACAGCACCTAAACCTACCAAATTACTATTTGCTAATAAGCGTCCGTTTTGAAATGACACTGTAAAAGCTTTAGATAAAAAAGGCACATCGCCACTACCTGTAGTTTTATTATAATCTATATACCATAAATCATATGAAGTAACTAATTGTTTTAATGTAATAGAATCGTCAAAATCATTAACCTCTACAACACATGATGTGAATAGGGTGATGGTTAATAATAATCCTGTAAGTAATTTTAAAGTTCGCATAAACACAAATTTTAATGTTTCTATAGTGTAGAAACCAAACTCTGTGCCAAAAAATAATTATACCAACTTTTAGTATAAAAATACTTATAAATAAATTGAATTATTTTTTAATGAGATGAAGTAAAAAAATTAAACGTAACATTGTTACGTTTTCTTTTTTTAACAAAATATCAGTGAAAAAGAAACGATTTATATGAGGTATTTTATGGTTAAATTGGTATTATGGATAGAAAATAGTCTTTTCTTTTTTAAGATCTGTCACTTTAAAATAGTGTTTTTTTTCTTTGATAATATAACTAATAACACACTCATTGTCAGATAATTCAAAAGGAAAATTAATAGCTACATCAGGCACTTTATTTGCCATTTCTTTTTGAGGATCAACATCCATAATAATATTTCTTTCTACATAGGTATTTTTAGAAAAATTACCAATAATGGAATATTTTTTATTAAAAGATGTAGCTTCTAGTTTACATATTTTATTACTGAAAAAAAGAGAATCCAACCTAACTTCTTTAGAAATTTCTGATGTTATTTCAAAAGTAATTAAGGTTCCGCTTGAGCCTTGTCTTCCACCAACCCAATCTTGATAGTATGCTTTACTAATTGTAAAAGGAGGCTCTTCGTCAAATTGTTGTGCACTACTGCATTGTGTAAATATGGTCATTACCAGTATGCTTACAGTTATTGTTATTAACGTTTTCATTTTTTTAATTTAACTTATTAAAACACAAATTAGATGCCAAGTTTTGCTTACATTAGATAAATAACTTATATCCCTAAAAGCTTCGCTTAGTAATTTCGTAACAAAATATATTTTGTTTCACGCTAACCCTAAAGGGGCAATCTTTCAAATTACCTTCTCGGATTTTATTTTCAAATAGGCAAGAATTACACAAATCTAAAATCGTAATTCAAATATCGTAATTCAATAGGCTCGTTTATTATTGCCTTCATAAAAGTTTATAAAAGCTCTATTTACCACTTTTGTTCCACCAATAGTAGGATAATTGCCTGTAAAATACCAATCTCCTGCATTTTTCGGACAGGCTTCATGTAAATTTTCAATAGATTGAAAAATGACTTTTATGTCAGCATTGATGGTTTCCGTTTTTAACATTTGAGCAATTTTATCAGATATTTGTTCGGCAGTGAATGGTTTGTAAAAATCACGGACATAGTTTTCAATCAAATGATCTTCTAGACTATCTTGTAGTTTACATTTTTGGTAAACCTCTTCAATGATATGAGTTTGATTGGTTTCTTTGAGCAACTCTAATGTTGCTTTAAAAGCAATAAACTCCTCTAATTTTGCCATATCAATACCATAACAATCAGGATATCTTATTTGCGGAGCAGAAGAAACAATTACTATTTTTTTAGGATGCAGCCTGTCTAATATTCTGATAATGCTTTTTTTCAAGGTTGTACCACGCACAATACTGTCGTCAATAATAACTAGATTGTCTGAAGGCTTAACTACACCATAGGTCACATCGTACACATGAGCTACCAGATCATCACGACTATTATCATCAGCAATAAAAGTTCTTAATTTAGCATCTTTGATGGCTATTTTTTCAAGACGAGGTCTTTCTGATAGTATTTCTGTAACCTTTTCAACAGATAAGTTACGTTTTCCGTTAAGTAAGGTTTCTAACTTATGTTCATTTAAATATTCCTCAGCTGCTTCTGCCATTCCGAAAAAGGAAGTCTCAGCTGTATTTGGGATATAAGAAAAAACAGTATTCTTAATATCATTATTTATGTTTTTTAATACATTGGGAAAAATCAATTTTCCTAATTTTTTACGCTCTTCATAGATTTCGGCATCACTTCCTCGTGAAAAATAGATACGTTCAAAAGAACATGCTTTATTAGGAAGCTGATCCATGATCTGGTCAACAGAAGTAGCACCATCTTTTTTAATAATTAAGGCATGTGCCCTATCTAATTCATGTATTTTTTCATAATCTACATTAAAAACAGTTTGTATTACCGGTCTTTCTGAAGCGACCACAACCACCTCATCATCTTTATAATAGTAGGCAGGCCTTATGCCTGAAGGATCACGCAACACAAAAGCATCACCATGACCTATTAAACCAACCATTGCATAACCACCATCCCAATTTTTTGAGGCTCTTTGAAGGATTCTTTTAATATTTAATTCTTCTTCAATAACAACTGAAGCTTCTTTTTTACCGATTCCTTTTTCTTTACATTGTTGATAAATATCAGAAACGTCATCGTCTAAAAAATGTCCGATTTTTTCCATTACAGTAACGGTATCGGTATTTTCTTTTGGATGTTGCCCTAACTCGATCAACTCTTGCAATAATTCATTTGAGTTGGTCATGTTAAAATTACCGGCAACAATTAGGTTTTTATGTTTCCAGTTATTTTGCCGAAGAAATGGGTGGACACTTTCAATACTATTTTTACCGAAAGTACCATAACGAACATGACCTAAAAACAGATTACCAACATAGGGCATATTCTCTAATTGCCATTGTACATCAGTTTTTTTAGTTGGATTTTTTTCAAGAACATTATTTAATCGTTCATTAATTTGAGCAAAAACATCTTGAATAGGCGATTGTTGATTAGACCTAACGCGACTAATATATCTTGTTCCCGGTTCAACATCAAATTTAATACTTGCAAAACCGGCACCGTCTTGACCGCGATTATGCTGTTTTTCCATCAATAGATACATTTTATTGATTGCATAGAAAGAAGTCCCGTATTTTTTTTGGTAGAACTCAAGTGGTTTTAATAACCTTACCAATGCAATTCCGCATTCATGCTTAATAGCGTCACTCATAATTTTTGCAAAAAAAATCCGCAACAAGATTGCGGAAGATTATTTTGGATTTAAGTTAATTTTATTTCAAATTGAGTTAGTTGCTTGAATTGATGTAAACGTTGCATTACTTCATCTTTTGTAAGATTTACCATTCTATTAGTGCCAAATTTTTCAACGCAAAATGAAGCTAAATTAGAACCATAGATCACAGCATTTTTCATATTTTCAAATGATTTATCTTCAGTTTTGGCTATATATCCTGTAAACCCTCCGGCAAAAGTATCTCCAGCCCCAGTAGGGTCAAAAACTTCAGCTAAAGGCAATGCTGGCGCAAAAAACATTTTATCACCATTCACTAATAAGGCGCCATGTTCTCCTTTTTTAATAACTACATATTCTGGCCCCATTTCATGAATTTTTTTTGCTGCATTCACTAAAGAATATTCACCGCTCAATTGCCTTGCCTCTTCATCATTAATGGTAATAACATCCACTCTTTTAATGACATATTTTAAATCGTCAAGTGCAGAATCCATCCAAAAATTCATGGTATCTAACACTACTAATTTTGGTTTTTCGGTCAACTGATCTAATACACTATTTTGAACAGCAGGATGCAAATTACCTAACATTACCACTTCAGCATCTTTGAAATGTTCTGGTACAATTGGATTAAAATCTGCCAATGTATTTAGTTCAGTTACTAAGGTATCTCTAGAATTCATATCATTGTGATATTTACCACTCCAAAAGAAAGTTTTGCCACCTTTTACAATTTCAACACCTGAAGTATCAATGTTTTTATCATTTAATAATTGTATATATTCTTGAGGAAAATCATCACCAATAATTGAAACAATACCGGATTTAATGCCAAAATGAGAAGCAGATAAACCTATAAAAGTAGCGGCACCACCTAAAATTTTATCGGTTTTACCAAAAGGCGTTTCAATTTTATCAAAAGCTAGTGTACCTACTATTAAAAGTTTACTCATAATCCCATCCTAACCTTCCCTAAGGGAAGGAATTTTATTTAAAATTTTACCGTAATTTTGTGCTTTTATACAAAACCAGACTATATCTGGTGCAAAAATAAGTTTTAATAATGACTATCAAAGAAATACAAGAAGAAATTGTAGATGAATTTTCTATGTTTGATGATTGGATGGAGCGTTACGAATATATTATTGAATTAGGCAAGTCTATTCCTTTGATTGACGAACAATTTAAGACAGATGATAATATTATAAAAGGATGTCAATCAAAAGTATGGTTATACGCAGAATTGAATGGAGAAAAAATTATTTATACAGCTGATAGTGACGCAATTCTAACCAAAGGTATTGTTGCGCTTTTGTTACGCGTATTTTCTGATCATACACCTCAAGAAATATTAGATTCTGATACCTCTTTTATTGATGAAATAGGTTTAAAAGAACATCTCTCACCTACAAGAGCAAACGGCTTAGTGTCTATGATAAAGCAGTTGAAGTTATATGCAGTTGCTTATCAGTCTAAATTGACTCAATAAGTTGTATATTTGCCTTTATACAGTACTGATAACCCCAAGCATTTGTGGGCATAAAAAGAAAGAAATGACGGAAACACAAGTACAAGAGATAGGCGATAAGATAATTGAGGTTATAAAAACTATTTATGACCCTGAAATTCCGGTTGATATATATGAGTTGGGATTAATTTATGATGTTTTTGTAAATGAGAACAATGAAG
Organism: uncultured Flavobacteriaceae bacterium; assembly: GCA_964463085.1. Lineage (GTDB taxonomy): Bacteria > Bacteroidota > Bacteroidia > Flavobacteriales > Flavobacteriaceae > Aureibaculum. Next base: position 32,062 of record CAYXAZ010000005.1, read on the forward strand.
CAAAAATATTAATGACACTTACTTCCCCTAATTGCCCGGTTGCTGAAACATTACCTGTTGAAGTAGAAGAAAAAGTAAAAACTTTAGAAGAAATTAAAGACGCTGAGGTCGAAATAACTTTTGACCCAACTTGGACTCAAGATATGATGAGTGAAGAAGCAAAATTGGAGTTAGGTTTTTTGTAGAAAAAAGAGCCAAGAGAAAAGACAAATATAATTGCCAAACAAAATAGTAAATAGAGTCGCTTCAAGCAAATTAATGACTATTGATTTGGAAGAATTTTATCCTGTTGGAAAGCGAATTGTTATTGATATTTCAAAATGGTTATTCGAAGGAATAATTCTTAAAGAAAAAGATTTTAGAGAAAGTATTGAAGACCATAATTGGAGTCAATACAAAGATACCTATGTGGCATTATCTTGTTTAACAGATGCCATTATCCCTTCATGGGCATATTTACTAATTACCACAAAATTGAGTCCGTTTGCTAAAAAAATAGTGGTTGGTGATTTAGAACTGCTAGAAACCTCTATTTTTCAAGAAATTATTTCAAATCTAAAAACAGACATTTATAAAGACAAATCAATTATTATAAAAGGCTGTTCAAATAAACCTATCCCTGAAACAGCATCAGTTCAATTAATTGAAAAAATACAACCTGTTGCCAAGTCAATTATGTTTGGTGAAGCCTGTTCTACCGTTCCTTTATATAAAGCGAAAAAATAAGTTCTTCAATTACATTTAAGGAAAAATCCCTATTTTTGCGCAACTTAAAATTTAAAATTAATTTTAAAAATCATGAGGAAACTATTACTATTGGCATTTGTAATGATGTACGCTTTAACATCTACTTATGCGCAAACATTAGAAGAATTAAAAGCCGAACAAGCACCGAAAAAAGATTCAATTGCTGCTTTACAAGCCAAAGTTGACGCTATTCAAGGTCAAATAGACGCTTTACCCGGATGGAAAAAAGGAGCATTTGGTATAATTGGTGGAAGTCTATCTGGTTTTAACAACTGGTATTCTAAAGGGGCACCTAATTCATCTGCCGGAAATATAGGTTTTACAGTGAATGCTTTTGCAAATAATTTACAAGAGAAATTTTTCTGGAGAAATTCAGCTACTGTAAATTTATCTTGGGTAAAAAATGACAATAAAGATGATGATATTAATAGCGATTTTGAATCAGCTACAGATGTGTTTTCAATAACTTCTCTATATGGTCGTAAATTAAGTGAGAAATGGGCAGTATCTACTTTAGGAGAGTATAGAACAACAATAATAGACAACTTTAATGATCCTGGATATCTTGATCTTGGTGTTGGTTTTACCTGGACGCCAATTACAGATATGGTAGTAGTAATTCACCCATTAAATTACAATTTTGTATTTAGTAGCGGAGATGACGTTTTTGAGTCATCTTTAGGTGCTAAAATAGTGGCAGATTATACAAAACAAATAGGTGCTGTAAACTTTAAAACAAACCTTTCAATGTTTCAGAGTTATAAAAGTTCAGATCTTTCAAATTGGCAATGGACAAACTCATTTGGTTACACGCTTTGGAAAAAGATTGGTGTAGGATTTGAATTTGGTTTAAGAGATAATAAACAAGAAGCTTTAAATAATGCTTTAGGTTTAGACCCTGTACCGACTCCAACACCAACATTTGATAATGTTGATAATAAATTACAATCATATTGGATGTTTGGTTTAAACTATTCTTTTTAAACTTATACTTAAAAAAATAACAATCCTTATAAGGAGTTTTCTAGTTTAGAAAGCTCCTTTTTCGTATTTTAGCAACTCAACAGCATACAGATGACCTTATTGATTTTATATGGAGTAACATCTATTTTCTTTTCCTTTTTATGTTCAATTCTTGAAGCTGTTTTATTAAGCGTTACCTCAACATTTATTAATATAAAAAAGAAAGAAGGTAAAGTATATGCCAATACTTTAGAAAAATTAAAAAAAGATGTTGACAAGCCACTAATAGCAATACTTACACTAAATACAGTTGCACATACCGTAGGAGCAATATTAGTAGGTGTACAAGCTGAAAAAGCATTTGGTTCCGGCAATAATATAGTTGGTATAGTTTCGGCTATAATGACAGTTTTAATTTTAGTGATTTCTGAAATAATTCCTAAAACTATTGGTGCAACTTATTGGAAAGAATTAGTTGGAATTTCAACTAGAGTTTTAACAGTATTGATATTTATATTCAAATGGACAGGTATTATTTGGGTACTACAGTTATTTACAAAACTTTTTGGAAAAGGCGCTCATGGTAAAAGTGTGTTAAGTAGAGAAGATTTTCATGCAATGGCTGATATAGCACAAGAAGAAGGTGTTTTTCAAGAATCTGAATCTAAAGTAATTAAAAACTTGTTGAATTTTAAAACCATTTTAGCTAAAGATGTAATGACACCGAGAACGGTGCTAAAAATGGCATCTGAAAACCAGAATATAAAAGATTTTTTTGATGAAAATAAAGACCTACAATTTTCAAGAATCCCTATTTATAAAGATGATAGTGATGATATTACCGGTTATATTTTAAAAGATGATGTGTATAGAAATGTTGCTGAAGATAATAATCAGATAAGGCTAATCGATTTAAGACGTGAACTGTTGGTTATTAATAGAAATGTGCCAATACCTAATTTATTTGAAGAGTTTATTCAAGAAAAAGAACATATTGCTTTGGTTGTGGATGAGTATGGCTCAATTAGCGGATTGGTAACCATGGAAGATGTTATAGAAACATTGCTAGGTTTAGAAATTATGGATGAAAGTGATACAGATTCTGATATGCAACAATTAGCTAGAAAAAACTGGCAAAAACGCGCAAAACGTTTAGGGATTATTGATGAAAATTCTGAAAAATAAATTTAACTTCTGTCATCATCTTCCTTTTAGAAGGATTTAGGATGGGATTATTCATACTCCTGATATAAAAAATCATTATAAGGAAAACGAGAAATATGAATCTTTTTTACAGCTTCAAAAACGGTATCCTTAAATTCATCTAGATTTTCTTTATTTAAAGCTGAAATAAAAATACAATTGGTATCAAGTTTAGCCATCCAAGTTTTTTCCCAATCTTCTAAGGTGTAGTGTGCTTTAGTTCTTTCAGTAACTAGATCATCTTCATCAATAGTTTCATACCTATAATTATCAATTTTATTAAAGACCATTAAAGTAGGCTTATCAGCACTTTTTATTTCGTCTAAAATTTTATTTACAGAATCGATATGTTCTTCAAAATTAGGATGTGAAATATCAACCACATGCAATAATAGATCAGCTTCTCTAACTTCATCTAAGGTTGATTTGAACGAGTCTACCAATTGTGTGGGTAGTTTTCTAATGAAACCAACAGTATCAGAAAGTAAAAAAGGAATATTTTTAATAACTACTTTTCTAACGGTTGTATCCAACGTTGCAAAGAGTTTATTTTCAGCAAAAACTTTACTTTTACTAACCACATTCATCAGTGTAGATTTACCAACATTGGTATATCCTATAATAGCAACTCTTACCATTTTACCCCTATTGCCTCGTTGCACGGCCATTTGTTTGTCGATTACCAGAATTTTCTTCTTTAGTAATGCAATTTTGTCACGCACAATACGTCTATCAGTTTCAATTTCTGTTTCACCGGGACCACGCATACCAATACCGCCACGTTGTCTTTCAAGGTGAGTCCACAATCCTGTTAGTCGAGGTAATAAATATTGATATTGTGCTAATTCTACTTGAGTTCTGGCATAGCTTGTCTGAGCTCTTTGAGCAAATATATCAAGAATTAAGGTTGTTCTATCTAAGATCTTACATTCTAATATCTTTTCAATATTTTTTTGTTGCCCGGGTGTCAATTCATCATCAAAAATAACAGAACCAATATCATTTGCTTCAATAAATTCACGTACTTCTTCTATTTTACCTGTACCAATAAATGTTTTTGGATTAGGAGTATCAATTTTTTGAGTAAACCGTTTTATAACTTCACCACCAGCCGTATAAGTTAGAAATTCTAACTCATCTAAATATTCTTTAGATTTCTCTTCATTTTGCCTTTGGCTTATAACACCAATTAAAACAGCCTTTTCAAAATCTAAATTCTTTTTTTCAATCATAGTACAAAGGTAAAGAGATTAGAGATGTAATACACAATAATTTCGTACTTTCGGTTTTTAGACCGAATCATTTTGAGCGAAGACACTAAACAAAACAACCTTTATACCATTGCATTTTATAATCTGGAGAATTTATTTGATATCTATGATGATCCTGATACTATGGACGATGATTTTACACCTGATGGTAAAAAAAAGTGGAATGCGAAACGCTATAACAGAAAACTAAAAAAATTAAGCTCGGTTATTTCTCAAATAGGAACTGACAATAGTTTTACTGCACCTGTAATTGTTGGATTGGCTGAAGTTGAAAACCTACAAGTGGTAACAGATTTGGTAAATACTGAAGTATTACAGGAGTTTAATTACGGAATTGAACATTTTGATTCGCCTGATGAACGTGGAATTGATGTTGCCTTTTTATACCAAAAAAAGTATTTTGAATTTATTGATTCTGAAACAGTAACATTATATTTATATCAAGAAGATGGAGAAAGAGATTATACCAGAGACGTACTTTTTGTGAAAGGGAAACTAAATGGTGAACTAATTCATTTCATGGTCAACCATTGGCCTTCAAGACGTAAAGGAACTAAAGAAACAGAACATAGGCGTATTAAAGCAGCAGCTTTAAACCACGAGATTATTGCTAAAATTAAAGAAACAACTAAAAATCCTAAAATCATAATTATGGGTGATTTTAACGATGACCCTACCAGTACAAGTATTAAACAACATCTAGTTACACATGAATTTTACAATCCTTTTGAATCTATTATTGATAAAGGGCAAGGTAGTTTAAGGTTCAAAGATGATTGGTTTTTATTTGATCAGATTATTTTTAGCCGAAACTTTTTTGAAGAGCAAAATAAAACACATGTTTTTAAACAGGCAGAAATATTTGATGACCATTTTTTAAAGGAATGGAAAGGAAAACGAAAAGGGAATCCATTTAGAACCTATATTGGTAAATGGCATCAAGGCGGATTTAGTGACCACTTTCCAGTATTTGTGACGTTGGAAAAGCGAATGAAAATGTAAAAAAGCCCATCAAAAGATGAGCTTTTCATTAAAAAATTTAACTTAGATTCCTGCCTTCGCAGGAATGACATTTTATCGGAAGCCTCGATTTTTGCATCGAGGAATTCTTTTCAATTAAATTACTTTTACATTTACTGCGTTTAATCCTTTTTTACCTTCCTGTAGATCAAATTCAACCTCATCGCCTTCGCGAATTTCGTCAATTAATCCGGAAATGTGTACAAAATGTTCTTTGTTTGAACCTTCTTCGGTAATAAAACCAAATCCTTTGGCATCATTGAAGAATTTTACTGTTCCTTTATTCATTTTTAAAATTTATAATTAATACTGATTGATTTACAAAGATGATGCCAAAAGGTAAAAAAGATATATTCTTAGAAGAAAAGCTCCTTCCCTCCCGATAGCTATCGGGATAAGGGAAGGTGGTCACGTTTTTGAATTGAAATTAAATTTGCCCAATAATAAATAACCCTTCCAGAGTTTCAACTCTGGAAGGGTTATAATATTAATATAACCGATTTAGTTACTCCCTGTAACTTTTATATTATCAATATGGTATCTGGTTTCTGTTCTTCCTGCAGCGCCGAGATATTGAAATGCTACATGTATATTTCCACTCAAACAAGAAATATTAATGGTTGAGGTTATAAAACTGCCAAAACTATCATCTCCAATAGGAATATTGGCACCTAACTGTGTCCATTCAGTTGTGGTAGGATCTCCGGTGTAGTTATCTGTTATAAAAGCAGTAAGCGCTTGTCCTGTTTCAAAGTTGGTAGAAATATCAAAACTTAATACTGCTTCACTGCTACCGTCTAAGTTGATTGCAGGAGTAACTAACCAAGCTTCAAGTGGACTTTCACCGGTACCAAAAGCAGAAATTTTCAAATAAGTATCTCCGGCAAATGAGCTGTCTTCATAACGTTCACTTCCACCGGAAACATTAATGTTTGTCCACCCAAGAGCATCTAGATCACTTTCATTATTAATGGATTGAAAACCTTCATTAAAAATGGTAATGGTAGAAGCAGTTGTTCCGTCACATTCTAAAATAATAGGATCACAACGTTCTGAATTATCAAAATTTATATCTGAAGTACTATTAATAATAAGTACATTAAAATCATCTTTAAAGTCTCTGCTAAAAACCCCTTGAATTGAACCTTTATTCTGAGGTATTTTAAGCGATTTAAAATCAGCAAAAGTACTTGTTTGTAGTGAAATTGAACCACCTTCATCACAACTTTCTAAAGTTCTAAATCCATCAAATTCATCAAAAGGTTCTCCGGCATAGCTCTGAGCAATATTATGCCTGTGTACTTGTATATTATCTAATTGAATAAACGTGTTTTCATCTTGTTCGGTCAACTCACTGAGCGTAGTTACTTTTGGCGTTAATGTTGCTATTTCAGGATCTCTGATTATATAATCTCTAAATTCGAATTCTTGAATTTGCTCTATATTATTGCCTGATTGTTTTCCGATAACAAAAACACCATGAGCCAATCCGGCTGCCAATCCGTTCATTTTAATATAGACCTTTCTACCCACTTCATAAGTATCAGCCAATCCTTTTACATTTACTTCTATTTTAAATCCTAATCTTGGGTCAGCAGTATCAGAATTTTCGTCAACTTTATTTTGAATGATCAATTCTTTGAAAAAGTTACCGGCTTTATCGCTTGAAATCACATAACCTTCAATATATAGATCTTGGTCTTCATCAAAAACAGCAATACCATCACCATTTGCTACTGCTTGTCCGTATTTAGATATCACATTTTGAAAGGTCATGTTTGCAGTAATATTAGGGTCAGCTACTGTAATATCAGGAAGCTCAAAACCTTCATCTTCAACACAAGATGTAATAAAAAAGAATATTATAAAAAGGCTTAAAAAGTTAGTTGATTTCATAATTATTTATATTAAAAGATTATTTAATGTTTATTAAAATCGGATGTACACATTTACAAAATAAGTAGTACCACGACCATGCCAGTATTTAGGAGAAAAAACAGGAGTATCTAATGCTTTATCATCTCTTAATTCTCTAAAATTTGCATTTCTGCCCTGTTCAAAACCTCCGGTTTTATATGTTTTATCCAACAAATTATTTACACTCGCAAAAAAACCGATATAGTAGTCATCAATTTTCCAAGACTTTCCACCTACCAAATTCACAACAAAATAATCTTCAAATTTTTCTTGTTGTAATAGTTCTCCAGCCAAGACCTCATCGTAATCATTAAAAACATTACCGTCAAAATCGGATGTGAAGTTTGAAGTTCTTGTCAGCGGACTTATATCTAAATAAGTATCATCAAAATAATTTGTAGTTGCTCCAAACCACCAAAAATCAGGATCTCTATATTCAAAACCTACAGAAAAAGCTTTTTGAGATCCGCTGGCAATTTTATAGTTTTTAAGATTGGATTGACCAAAATTTTTAAATCCGTTCTCAAATCCGGCAGCTTCAGCTTCGGATGAAGGTTCTGTTGTTAATGTCAAATTAGGGTTATTATCATAGGTATATTGACCAACAGATGCCACTCCTTTCAATTTAACTGTTGGAATTATTTGATATTCTAGCCCCAATTCTGCTCCAATATGTAGTTTATCAATTCCTTGTAAAACTTCCTGTACAAAAGCACTATTATCACCACCTATACCATCGGCAAAGAAAAAAGAGATTTCAGTTGCATCTTCAAACTTTGTATAATAACCTGTTAATTTTGCTTTTACTTTAGGAGATCTAAAAACATAACTAGCATCGGCAGTAAGAATTTTCTCTTCGGTAATTTCTATATCATTTCTATCACCAACAATATCATGATTTTCTCTGGCGTTAGAAAAAGTATTGCGTAACGAAGGAGCTCTTGAGAGATAAGCACCATTGACATCAATTAAATGTTTCCCGGTAATTTTATAAGTGAAACCTGCTTTTGCTCCAAAACCGGTAAAGGTTAATTCATCGCCTTTACCGAGAGAATTATCAGGAAAAGAACCGTTTTGAAAAATGCCTTCTCTTTGATAGTTGGTATTGGTTACACTCCCTGAAAGAAAGAAATCTATTTTATTATATTTAAACTGCGCTTGTGTAAAACCACTCAAAATATTTGCAAATAAGGTATAGTTATATTTAAAGATTTCTCCTTCACTTACTATCTTATTTGGATGTAACAGATCATTTTGAACAGCATCAGGGTTATTTAACAAATCATTTGCAAAACTATCAACATCTAAATATCCATTCGCTCCTAAAAGATCAATAACTTGAGCAAAATTTTCTGATTTTAATGATTGATAATTTAGAGATGCAGTAAATAAAACGTGATTGTTTAATTCCATATTTAAAATAGAATTAATAGTAAGCTGTGTATCGTCTACCCGATCTTCATATAAAGCATAAATTGCATTTCCTCCATTTAGAGTATTGTTTGTATTAGCAAGATATAGGTCATCCCAATTTATTTGACCATTATTGATAAATTCTTGTTGAGCACCGTAAGCAATTACTAGATCATCTAGATTATTTCTTAAGAAATAACTTGGTAATTTTTGGTAATAAGCAGGACTGGGATTGGCACCACCACCTTCCGGGAAACCGTTTACTAGATCAGTACCATTATAATCTAAACGACTGTTTCCTAATTTTCCGAATTGATATGCAACATTGGTGTTTAATTTGGTTTTATCATTTATGTCCCAATAATGATTTAACATTAAAATGGGCTCTTCAATTTCTTTGATGCGTGAATTGCGTTTTTTACCATTTTGATAGCCCCAATATTCATTGTACTTAATGTCTTTTAAATCAAAAATTTCCTGTGTATTTGGAGAGGATTTTCCTCTACGATTAGTAGCATATATTCCTGTAAAATTAAGACTATGACTATCATCTAGTTTCTTTTCAACTGAAGCAAAGAAAGAATCTGCATTATATGAAGTTGCATCCAAATATCCTTCATTTCCCCAACGCCTTCCGAAAGAAACAGTATATGCCCAACCTTTTTTTGTCAATCCGGAAGCGTAACTAGCTATTACACGATTGGTATAACTTCTGTTTGACGAAGAATAAGTTACACGACCACCTGCTCTAGCTTGAGAAGCTCTAGTATTAATATTAATAGCACCTAAAACTCCGCCAAAAGTATAACTTGATGGTGCTAACCCAGTTGTTAGTTCTTGATTTCTTAAGACATCATTCAACCCACCCCAATTGCTCCATTGTGGTCTTCCGTTATAGAGCTTGTTCATTTTAATTCCGTTAATTAAGACGTTGGCATTATCAGAATCTAATCCTCTTACTCTAAAGAAGGATGGACTAAATTCAAAAGCTGCAGTTCTTGAAAAGACATCTCTTGAAGAAGATAATAAACCCGAAATATTATCAGCACCGCCAATATCATCATTTAATTCATCCTCAGTTAATGAAATTAAACCTCCATTATCTAGTGAAGCTAGATCAACAAATAAAAGAATGATTCCTAAATCAATTTCTTGACTATCATCATTAATATTTATTGGAAGGGTTTGAGATTCATAACCATTAAATGTGATTTGAACCAGTTGATTTCCTGTGGGAATATTTTTAAAGACAAAATTACCATTGGTATCTGTTTTTTGCTCAATGGTTGTGCCAGATATGGTTAGAGAAACATTGACTATTGGATTATGAGTTTCGGCATCTAAAACGATTCCTTTTAAGGAAACTGATGGCTGTGCATTAACTTCTAAAAATAAAAAAAGAATGGAGGATAAGGTTAATAAGACAGTATTCATAAAATATTAAGGATTGATTACTTGTCAAAATTAATTGCAATATTTAAGAAGTGTATTTAAAAAATAGTGTTATATATGAATATTATTCTTATATTTCACAAAATTAATTATACTGTATTTAATAATTTGTAAATTATGCAAAAGAAGTTTATTCAATATTTAAAAGAGAAAACGGTTGGAAATACTTCATTTGTAGATGAAATTGCATCTGTTTTAGATATTGGCTATGATGCAGCCTACAGGAGAATTAATTTAAAAACAAGCCTGACACTTGAAGAGAGCGTAAAGCTTGCTAAACACTTTAAAATATCACTAAATAAATTGTATGAAGTAGGAAGCCAACAAACAATTCTTGCTGAAAGGTCTCCAAAAATAATTAATCATGAACATTTAGAGGCTTATTTTACCGAATCGATTAATAATTTGATTCCATTAACAAAATTAAAAAGTGCTTCTATCATTTATTCCGCTAAGGATATTCCTTTATTTTATACATTAAAAGATTCATTTATTACACGTTATAAAATTTATGTTTGGTTAAAATTGACCAATAAAGAAATGACAAAAAACAAAATTTCTTTTGATGATTTTATTAAGACGATCCCTTCTTCCTTATTAGACAAAGCTTTTGAACTTGGTACCACATATAATTTTATTAATATCACAGAGTTTTGGAATGACAATACAATTAATGGTACCATTCAACAAATTATTTATTTTTATGAATCGCAGTTATTATCTAAAGAGTTGGCTTTAAAAATTTGTGATGATCTTGAAGAAATTGTACATCATATTGAAAAACAAACCATTCAACAGAGCATAATAAATTCAAAAAATAATGCTTCGTATAACTTATATAAAAGTGATCTATTAACTATGAGTAATATTATAATGGTAAAAACCACTCATAAAAAGGCTTTTTTTGTACCCTATACCGTATTAGAGTATTTAAAAATTGAACATCAAGATACCTGTAATATTATGGAAGATTTTTTTGAAAGACAAATGACCAATTCAAAGCTATTAGTTCATTCAGGTGAAAAAGATAGAACACTTTTTTTTAATAGAATGCATCAAAAAATAAACAAATTACGAGAACGAATAACCATTGATGACACTTTTGGTTTTGAATAACAATTACCTTATTAGAATGAATATAAAAACCATATTACTTATTTTATTTTCAACGACTACTTTTTTAGGATATAGTCAAGAAAAGCAGTTTAAGATAAGAACCATTGCATTTTATAATGTAGAAAACCTTTTTGACACTATTAATGACCCAAATAAATATGATGAGACAAGTCCGATTATGGAACTTAAAGGAAACAAGTCTAAAGCATATAAAAGTAAAATAAAAAATATGGCGATGGTTATTTCTAAGATCGGATTAGAAAAAACCAATACCAGTCCGACAATTATAGGGTTGGCTGAAGTTGAAAACAAAAAGGTGTTGGAAGACCTAATTGCTACAGATGTGTTAAAAGATAAACATTACGGTATTATTCACTTTGATTCACCGGATGAACGCGGAATTGACGTGGCGTTATTATATAAAAAACAAGCTTTTAAACCAATAGACCAGAAAAACTATGAATTGCGTCTATGGGATGAAATAGGAAGAAGAGATCACACACGTGATCAATTACTGGTTTCGGGAATTTTAGATGGTGAATTGGTTTATTTTATTGTTAATCATTGGCCATCAAGAAGAGGAGGGGAAGCTAAAAGCAGTCATAAAAGAGAAAAGGCAGCTTGGTTAACAACACAGATTATTGAGGAGGTTAGGGTGGAAACCTCCAATGCTAAAATTATTATTATGGGAGATTTTAATGATAATCCTAATAATAGCAGTTTAAAAAAAGTATTAAAAACTATAGGAAAGAAAAAAGAGGTTACAAAAGATGACATATACAACCCTATGGAAAATATGTTTAAACGAGGGTTCAATACCTTAAAATATAGAGATAATATTAATTTATTTGATCAGATTTTAATTTCATCTTCTTTGTTAACTACTACCAATGAATATGATACTTATAAAATGTTTAAGGCAAATATCTTTAACCCTCAATTTTTAATTACTAAAAGCGGAAGATATAAAGGCTACCCTTTTAGAAGTTTTAGTAATGGAATATTTTCGGGAGGTTACAGTGATCATTTTCCTGTGTATATATATTTGATTAAAGAGAAAAAATAAAGGCATAATTTTTGTTACATATTTATTTGCTAAAACTTTTAACAAATGAAAAAAATCTTTCTATTTTCCATTCTTATTACTCTCGGACTTAACGTGCAAGCTCAAGATTATTGGGAAAATTATATAGTACAGAAAGAAAAAGGACCAATGACAATAAGTGTCAATATGAAGTATGAATATGCAAGACCATATTATAAAAACCTTTTAGTTGTTGGAACTCACACTACAAAATGTTTAAAAAATGGCTATCCTACCGAAAAGGGATTGGAAAAAATGTATACATTTTCTGATTCTATTGCAAATATTGTTGATGGTTTGACAAAAAACAGATTAGTGGGTATTATGACTTACCAATGTTCAGGGTTTGATATATTCTATGTAAAGGACACTACAAACCTTCGAAAAACTATTACATCTCAAATCAATACAAATTTTAACAATTCTAAAACCTATCTTAAAATAGAACAAGATAAAAAATGGAGGTATTATCATGAAAGTTTATACCCTAAAGATGATTCCGGAGAATTTTTTATAAATCATGAATTATTGACGGGATTTGTATATCAAGGAGATGACCTAACTCAACCTAGAAACATCAGGCATTGGTTTTATTTTAAAAAAGAAAAGAAAAGACAAAAATTTATTGATAAAATTAGAGCGTTAGATTTTACAATTGATTCATTAAATTATAGAAAGAAAAGAGATTATTATCGATATGAATTACAGGTTTCAAGAAAAGACAGTATTCATCCAAAATCAATTTCAAGATTAACCAAAGCACTTACAGGTTTTGCCAATTTATTATATGCAGAATACGATGGTTGGAGTGCGGAGTTGGTTAAAGAAAATTAGAGTTTATAAGTAATTGTAAACAGCCATATTCTAGGTAAAATAAAAGTTTTATTATCAGAGATTATAAAATCAGAGAATGAATTTCTATTTTTAAAGTCAACACCCAAAATATTTGTACCGCTTACTTTAAAACCCCAAGCACTATCTTCTTTTTGATAAAATAGTGAGGCATTGGCAATTTCATAATTATTTTTTTGACCATTATTATCTCTATAGTTAGTTCTTGAATAATCTGCTAATAAAATAAACCTTTTTAAAAAATCGTACTCTAAATTAATATAAGGGTTTTCATTAGAAAAGTTTGAAGTAGAATTGGCAGATATAAATTTACTGAAACTCTTAGTATAACCCACTTCTATATTGGGCAATTTTTTAAAATTTGTAGCCAACTCAATACCAAAACTTTGTGTTGACGATTCATTCTTTGAAATTTGATTATTTACCTCTTGCAGATAATCAGAAAAACGTAAGTCACCTTTCAGTTTAGCTGTTAATTTTCCTATTTTTTTTCTAATATTACTTCGAAAAGTCCATGTTGTTTCAGGATTATCAGTTAAAAAAGGCATACTAAATCTATCTATACCTTGTAGCTGTATTTGATTTCTAATACTTTTTATTTTTTTGTTAAAACCTACACTTCCGCTCATTATAATACCTCTGTACAAACTGAATTTAGTGTACCATAACCTTGCAGAATGAAATAATTCATTTTCTAAATTTTCATTACCACGTGATACAGCATTATAACGTACTAATTGAAACTGATTCGCATAGTTAGGCGCATCAGCAAAAGAACTCTTTAGATTATATCTAAAATTCAAATGCTCAGATTTACTAAAATCTAGTTTTGCTAAAAAATCAGGCAACCAAATGGTTTTATCATTTTTGATGTTTGTTGACTGATTCACTTTCCAGTTATAGTAATGTGCAGAGATACCGGATTTAACAGTTACAATACCTGCCTTAAATTTATGTTGTACACCTACATAAAGATCATTTATTTGAAAATTTAAATCGTTTCCAAAACCAGATGTGTTAAAATTATTTACAGTTCCGTTGGTTAATTGTTGAAACTCATCAGTTTTATAGTTTTCCTTTAAAAAGTTATTACCAATGGTAGTATAAATATGATTGTTGTTATTTAATACCCAGTAATGTTTAAATAAAAGATCGATAGTATTGATTTGTAATTCTTTAATTTGATTGATATTAAATTCACTATCGTCTAATAAAGGTATGAGTCCTGTTAATATAGGTTCATTTGTTAACCATTTGGTGGTAGGGTCGCTTTTATCATACAAATAATTAGCAGTTAAAGAAGTAGTATGTTTTCGGGATAACTTTTTATGCCATTCAGCATTTTGTTTTATTGTTATAGCATCAGTATTGATCAATGTATTGATATTATTCGTTATAATAGGTGTAACAGTTTCAATGACATTTTCATTATTATTATTTGAAGATTTTAAAAACCCGGAATAAGAAATATCATCATTGATACTAGGTATATAATCTAATGCTAATTTCGCCATTATAAAAGTGTTGTCAGCAGTACCTTTTGTCAGTCTATTTTCTGTAGTTTGAGTATCCTGAGCTATAAATTGATTTACGGTTTCATTACGTGTTTCAGTTTTAGTATTAGAAAAGATAGCATAGCTTGATATATCAATTTTATCACTAATGGTTTGCGTTATATTGATGGCACCAAACTTATTTTGACTAGCTGTAAAATCTTGATTGCTTAAAAAACCGGCAAATTCATTATTAGAAAGCTTAAAATAAGAGCTGGGGTCTGTAAATAATTTACCAATACCACCCTCAAATTCTAAATAGTCTTTTATGGTAAATGATTTTACGCCTATATCATTGATATCTCCAATAAAATTAATATTGGTTTTAGGGCTGTAATAAAATAAATTAGGATGTATTAAATAATGTTCGTCTGTACCTGCACCAGCTTCTAGATCGCCAAAAGCAAAATGTTTTTTATCTTTTTTTAGTTTGATGTTCATCACCATTTGGTCACTACCTGATAATCCCTTTAAAAAAACAACTTCATTATAATTATCTAATACTTCAACGGCATCAACCGCATCGGCAGGTATATTTTCTACTCCTAATTTAGTACCACCACCAAAAAAGGTTTTACCATCAACCAATAGTTTATTTACTTTTTTACCTAAGACAGTAACAACACCATTTTTATCAACCTCAACACCGGGCAGTTTTTTAAGTACTTGTTTTAGTTTACGTTCAGTACCGGTAGTGAATACTTTTATATCATAGATAATTGTATCTTGTTTTACAACAACGGGTAATTGCTGTATAACAATTACTTCATCTAATTGGTTTGTAGATGTTAGTAATTGTATGTTCTTGGTGATATTCTTGGTTAAGGTAACTTCAAAACTATAGGGCTGAAAACCTAAATAACTTACAGTAATATTATAAACCTCATTCCCTTGCAATATCAATTTATATCTACCTTGTTCATCTGTAATAGCAAAAGCCATATCAATTTGTTGTGATAATGGCTTTGCTAAAATGTTACAATAAGGTAATATATCGCCAGAAATTTCATCTTTTACAATTCCAGAAATTTCATAAGTTTGTGAAACAATAATTGAATTGAAAGGCAATATAAAACAAATAATCAAAGACAATTTATTCATAAAACATATTTATATAGGATTACAAATTAAAATAGCTTCAATCTCTTTTATATTTATCAAATCCTTTTTTTATTCTTTCTTGAAATTCTTTCTCAGTAATTACTTGTCCTTTTTTAGGCGGTTCTATATTTATTTAATGATATTACTTAGCGGCGTAAACTATTTCTCCAATCTGAAGTTCTATTATTAATTCTGGCACACCTCCTATCCAATAGAGCCAAATGATGAAGGAATAAGAGGATTATACCATGCAATTACGTCTTTTATTTTAGTCCCTCTAACAGTTTCAATTGCCAAGATACCTGTTGTCTTATAACATAAACCCTTCCCTAATTTTTATTCTCATTAATCATTTTCCATTTTTTTAAGATTTAATAATGAAAAATTTAGAAGAAAGCTCTTTTTGTTTCAATATTTTCTTATCCTTAGGATTTGTATAATAGATACTATTTCCTACTCCTAACAATTTTACTCAATGAATTACTTAGAGTAATTTGCTTCATCGTCAGAAACCATTACCCATTTTTCTTTTTTGATAAATTAAAAGGAATATTTTTTCGTAAATAACTTCCGAAACAATATTCTGAGAATAATTGACGTGTGATAAAAAAATGTATTACTATCACGGTTTTAATTTTTTATAAAATAATTACATTTAAAAATTAATTTTATCATTATATTAAAGAAATTTTGACTTGAAAATAGTTTAGTTTCTAACCCATGGATCAGATTTTTTACTAATTTCTTCAAACTCTTTAGGAGTAACTAATTTACCTTTAGCTGGTTTATTTATTATAATTTTTTTCTTTGTATTTAATTCTATTTTTTTCACTATAAAATTTACCTCATTTTCTATATCTAACTCCAAAATCAAACCAGGTAAGTTACCGTATCCAATTGGACCAAAATTAGCAGGAATTTTAGGAGTATACCATGCTGTAACTTTTTTCACAAATTTACCTTTTTCGTTTATTACAGTTTTTGTAGTTGTAGCTTTATTGCATTTGTATTGACTTATATTTTTGCTTTTGTTTTTTAATACCCATTTGACATTATATAAATCATCTTTTATTATAAATGATTTACCAAAGGCCTCTTTTTGATGTAATTTTTCTTTTGAGTCAATATTTAAATAATAAACCCCACTACCGTCGCCTACCATTATAGCAGCTTCCTCCATTTTATTTTGGCTCAATCTATTTACTACTTTAAAAGAAGATTCATTAGAATTAAAATAAAGTTTAAATTCTAAATCTTTTAGGCTTTTATTTATTGATGACGTAATACTTTGCAGTAAGGCATTATTTCTTTTGTCGTTTATGTCATTTGATGAATTCATTTTTTTTTCATAAACAATAATTCCCTGTTTTGTTTGACCATCTGCCTTACTTGTATATATAGTCGCGATTACAAGTAAGAGTAAAATTTTTGTTTTCATATTTATTGTTTTTAAAAATGGGCAGAATAAATAAGTATCTGCCCATAAATATTTATTTAATATCCACCCACACAAGCATCATATATTATGTCCGCAATAATACTTGCAAATTGTCTAGAAAAACCAGCATCAGTTAAAGCACCATGAGCGTTAAATGCATCTTCGGCACAACCTACAATAGCTTCACTTTTCATTATTGAAATTTCATTACTGAAAGCCTCTGCTTGAGAAAAAGACCCTATTGCAAAAACAAACACTAGTGTTAAAATTATTTTTTTCATAATTTCTAAATTTTATAACCTATCCCGAAGAGTCGGGATTTTTTAGGTTAATTAATAAATTGAGCATTAAGCTCATTAAAACTTTGTAAAAACTACGAGGTGTATTACCTTTGCAATACTTTCCTCTGGTTATTTGGCTAAGTTGCTATTTCATTGGCAGTTAGTTTTAAGTTAGACATATTTCAGTATTTTATTTTATTCACATTTAACCGGAGGTTTTTAACCTCTTTACAATTTTATTTTTGTGCCATATATGTACACAACTCTACTATTCACATTCTTGTGAACGTTATTTTTGGGTTTAGATTTCCATTTAAATTATTATAGAAAAGGTTAGGGTTTTCTAAATTTAAATGATTTTTTAGATTAGATTTTCTCTTATTTCATTGCTAATGTACAAAAAAAAGGGGGGGGGGATAGCAAAATTTTTAGTGGTATTTTTGAAAAATACCCGGAAACCACTAGTTTTAGAATAGGCGGTCAAATGTTTAGATGCATATCAAAAACAGAGGCCTGAATATTTAGATTTTACAAAACGAAGATAACAAAATAACCATTGAAAAACACGGTCATTCTTGCGAAGGAATGAACGATTGTGGGAATCTGTTTTTAATGATAAGACTGCTATATTGAAACAACCCTTCGACTCCGCTCAGGGTGACAAAAAGATTAAAACAGCCTTTGAAACACCTCTTCAATTTTTGAAACCAATACTATTTTGATCTTATAACTTTTAGAAGCTGTTTTGTTAAATTTAGAAATAATAATGGTTGAAAAGCCTAATTTTTCAGCTTCTAAAATACGTTGATCGACCCTATTTACGGGTCTTATCTCACCAGCCAAACCAACTTCAGCCGCAAAACAGTAATCTTGAGGAACAGCAATATCTTCATTAGATGATAAAATGGCTGCAACAACCGCCAAGTCAATTGCAGGATCATCAACCGTAATACCACCGGCAATATTTAAAAACACATCTTTAGCACCGAGTCTAAATCCGGCACGTTTTTCTAACACCGCCAAGATCATGTGTAGCCTTTTGATATTATAACCGGTTACAGAGCGTTGAGGCGTACCATAAACTGCAGTACTTACCAATGCCTGCACCTCTATCATTAAAGGACGCATACCTTCTAAGGTTGCTCCAATGGCAGTTCCACTAAGAGATTCATCTTTTTCTGAAATTAATATTTCTGACGGATTATCAACTTCACGTAAGCCGGTATTTTGCATTTCATAAATACCCAATTCAGCAGTAGAGCCAAAGCGATTTTTTTGTGCTCTTAAAATACGGTAAGTATGATTTCTGTCTCCTTCAAATTGTAAGACCACATCTACCATATGTTCTAAAATTTTGGGACCGGCAATCATACCTTCTTTGGTAATATGACCAATTAAAACAACCGGAGTTGCTGTTTCTTTTGCAAACTTTATAAGCTCAGCAGTGGTTTCTCTAATTTGAGAAATACTTCCGGGCGAAGCTTCAATATAGTCAGTATGTAATGTTTGAATAGAATCTATAACAACCACATCAGGATGTACTTCTTCAATAGATTTAAAAATATTTTGTGTTTTTGTTTCGGTTAAGATCAAGCAATTTGAATGATTTTCACTTAGGCGTTCGGCGCGCATTTTTATTTGTGATTGACTTTCTTCACCCGAAACATAGAGTACTTTTTTGTTGATACCCAATGCAACTTGTAAGAGTAAAGTCGATTTACCAATACCTGGTTCACCGCCCAATAAGGTCATAGATCCTTTTACCAATCCGCCACCCAACACTCTATTAAATTCATTGTTTTTTGTATCTACTCTGTCTTCTTCATTAATGGTTATTTCATCAATATTCAGCGCTTTTGAAACACGTTTTACTGCTGAAGTTTGTTTCCAATTACGCTTATCACTCTTTTGGATTACTTCTTCAACAATGGTATTCCACTCATTACAGGCACTACATTTACCAACCCATTTAGCATATTGGGTGCCACAGTTTTGGCAGAAGAAGGTTGTTTTGGTTTTAGACATGTGTTGATTGTTGTTTCTATTGTCAGTTCGAGCGCAGTCGAGAACGTGTTAAAATATTTAAAATTAATCTTTATACTTATAGTGTGTAGCATTTCTACATTCTGATAAAATTTCTAACATATCAAAATCTCCATTTGCCAATGCCAATTTTTTCTTGGCACTCCATTTTTTAACTTTCTTTTCAAAATATATTGCTTTCTTTACATCATTAAATTCTTGGTAGAAAATCAATTCAACAGGTCTTCTGTCATGAGTAGAAAACTCTTACTTTTTCCTTCTTGATGCTCTACAATACGCCTTTCTAAATCATTTGTAAAACCAGTATAGAGCATACCACCTGAACATTTTAAAACATAAATATAATAGGCTTTCATAATTATATGGTTATAACCCATTCTCGACTTTAGTTTATCTTGAGCGAAGACGAAAGGCTCGAATTGACATTTCCGTTAACTACCAAACTCTTTCAACTCCGCGTTTTCCCCATCAAAAACCGCATAAGTAAAATGTGAGATCCAATCACCCGTATTGATATACGTGCTTTTTTCATTAAGCTTAATGGTCATCGGGAGATGTCTGTGTCCAAAAAGAAAATAATCATAATGTTTAGTTTCCAACTTTCGCTTACAATACTGAACCAACCATTCATTTTCTTCTCCTAAAAAAACAACATCTTCATCACCTGAAATCATTTTGTTTTTTGTAGATAAATAGTTCCCTAAACGCATACCAATATCTGGATGTAACAACCTGTATAACCACTTAGAAAACGGATTGGTAAATACCTTTTTCATACGTTTATAACCTTTGTCTTTAGGGCCTAAGCCATCACCATGACCAATAAAAAAAGAGGTGTTATTTATTATAAATTCTTTAGGTTGATGATACACCAGAATACCAAATTCTTTTTCAAAATAATCTTGCATCCAAAGATCGTGATTACCAACAAAAAAGTAAATAGGAATGCCACTATCTTTAATTTCAGCTAATTTACCCAAAACTCTTACAAAACCTTTAGGGACAACTGTTTTATATTCAAACCAAAAATCAAATAGATCACCTAACAAAAAGATAGCTTCAGCATCTTGTTTTACAATATCTAACCATTGCACAAATTTCTTTTCACGGACCAAACTTTTTTCATGATTGGGGATACCGAAATGCTGATCAGAAGCAATGTATATTTTTTTATGTTGAGGTAATTTAATATTCATTAATGCGATTTGACCTCAAAAATAGTTAAAATGAGTTAAGCATTTAAAATTTGAGATTTAAAATTTAAAATCAATGACGAGAATTAGCTCCCTTTCCTTGGGAGAGTGCGGAGGGAGAGGCTTGATCGCTCGCAAACCACTCAGCATAAGAATTGTTGGTTTCATACAATTTTAACGAATGCAATGTAACTGAATTCGGTAACCTAGCACTAATTTTTTCAGCAAAATCTACAAGCATATTTTCACTGGTTGGTTGATAATCTACTAAAATAACCTTTGGTGAATGCGGTTTTATCTTTTCAGCTAAATCTTTATGTGGCGAATTTTGGTTGAGTACAGTAGCATGATCAAAAACATCTACAATTTCTGATTTCACTATTTTTTTTAGATCGCCAAAATCGAGTACCATTCCGTTTTTAACATGCTTAGCATCGTTGATTGGCTCACCAATGACTGTGACATATAGTTGATAGCTATGACCATGAATATTTTTACACTTGCCATCATAACCATATAAGGCATGTGCAGTTTCAAAATCGAAATGTTTGGTGATTCTAATTTTCATTCTGAATCTATTAAACTTTTATAGTTTTTGTTAAACAAATGTAAAGATAATCTATGAGATTCCTGCCTATGCAGGAATGACATAAAGTTGTTTCCCAACCTTAGTAAAAGCAGCAATCGCTTTATCTAAATGTTCTTTGGTATGTGCTGCAGAAAGCTGTACTCTAATTCTGGCTTTTTCTTTTGGTACAACCGGGAAAAAGAATCCGATTACATAAATACCTTCTTCTAACAATGCATTTGCCATATTTTGCGCCAATTTTGCATCGTATAACATTACAGGAACAATCGCGGCATCAGCTCCGACAAGGTCAAAACCAGCATCTTCCATTTGGTTGCGGAAATAATTGGTGTTCCATTCTAGTTTATCTCGTAAAGAGGTGTCATTTTTCAATAGATCAAATACCTTTAATGATGCCCCAACAATAGCTGGTGCCAATGAATTTGAAAATAAATAAGGTCTTGAACGTTGACGTAAAATTTCAATAACTTCTTTTTTTGCTGTTGTATAACCACCCATCGCACCGCCAAGTGCTTTTCCTAGAGTTCCGGTTACAATGTCAACTCTATCCAACACGTTTTTGAGTTCTAAGGTTCCTATTCCGGTTTTACCGATAAATCCTGTTGCATGACATTCATCAACCATTACCATTGCATCGTATTTATCAGCTAAATCACAGATCTTATCTAAGCTGGCAACGATTCCATCCATAGAAAATACACCATCCGTAACAATAATTTTAAAGCGAGCTCCTGAATTATTAGCTTCAATTAGACGAGCTTCCAGTTCATTCATGTTATTATTTTCATAACGATAACGTGCCGCTTTACACAAACGAACACCATCAATGATGGAAGCATGATTTAAAGAATCAGAAATAATAGCATCTTCTTTGGTTAAAAACGGTTCAAAAACACCACCATTTGCGTCAAAAGCTGCAGCGTACAAAATGGTATCTTCAAATCCGTAAAAATCTGCTATTTTTTGCTCTAATTGCTTGTGAATATCTTGTGTTCCGCAGATAAATCGTACAGATGACATTCCATAGCCATGCGTATCCATCGTATCTTTTGCAGCTTGAATTACTTCAGGATGATTTGACAAGCCCAAATAATTATTAGCACAAAAATTAATAACTTCTTCACCTGTTGAAATTTTAATAACAGCATCTTGTGATGAGGTAATAATACGCTCAGATTTATACAAACCAGCCTCTTTAATGGCTTTTATTTCTTGTTGTAAATGTTCTTTTATGTTGCCGTACATAATCTAAATGTAGATTTGTTTATTTGTTGAATCGTTTATTTATTTCACAAAAGTAATTTATTTTTATATCTATAATTTATTTTCCTTTCAAATTCTAGTTTTTTAATTTGAAAAAGTACCTTTGTTTTTTTAAAAATTAATATGTCAAGAAACGAAATGCTGAAAAGTAAATGGGAAGCACTGAAACAAAGAATTTCAGCACAATTTGGTGATGGTGAGACTTTAGATTTAGATGCCATTATTTATTTGATAGGAGTTCAAGAATTAGGACAAGGATATCGTAAATTTAAAAAAGATGAAAAAGTAAATTTAATGCATATAGCTATTTGCAGAGTATTAGAACCTTTAGGATATTATGAGTTTGATTTTTTTGATGACGACGGTTGGCCTCATTATAAAGTAAAAGAAGAAATTCCTTTTTTAAAACCTGGGGAACAATCTGTATTAATGAAAGAAGCTGTGATTGAGTATTTTTTGGAAAAAGGACTGATTAGCTAATAAGATGTAAGACCAATCGACTTAAGACGAAAGACTTTTATAGATTTAAAACAAATATTCATTTGTACAGAATACTGAAGACAGCTGACTGAACACTAAATCAAACTGCTTCAAATATCTTCCCTGGCAAAGGTCTTATCATACCTTTTAGTTCTAAATTTAATAAAAGAGTCGCAATTTTATAAATAGGAAAATTACAATGTAAAGCAATGATGTCTAATTGTTGTTTACCTTCTTTTAATAAGTAGTTGTAGACCTCTTTTTCTGATTCTGAAAGCTCGATAAACAATTTTTTTTGAATTGTTTTTTTAGCTTCATTATCTTTTTCCCAATTTAAAATATAAGCCAGATCTTTAACCGATGTTAACATCGCAGATCTATTTGTTTTAATTAATTGATTACAACCTCTGCTGTATGCATCTGTTATTCTTCCGGGAATTGCAAACACATCTCTGTTATAAGAATTGGCAATACCGGCGGTAATTAAAGAGCCACCTTTTTCGGCAGATTCTATGACAATTGTGGCTTGAGATAATCCGGCAACAATTCGATTTCTTTTTACAAAATTTTCGCGGTCAGGATTTGTGCCAGACCAAAAATCGGTTAACAAACCACCATTTTCAAGGATTTGCGTAACATATTTTTTATGAACTGGTGGATATATTCTATCAAGACCATGAGCGAGTACAGCAATAGTTTGTAAATTGTGTTTTAAGGCTAGTTTGTGTGCATGGATATCAACGCCATAAGCCAATCCACTAACAATAATCGGGTTATATTCTTTAATGCCTTTAAATAATTCTTCCAGTACAGTTTTTCCGTAGTTGGTCATTTGTCGTGTACCAACGATACTTATAATTTTTTGATCTTTTAAATTGATCTTTCCTTTTTTAAAAAATAACACAGGCGCATCAAAACATTGGTTTAGATAAACAGGATAATCGTCATCTTTAAAATAAGAATATTGAATATCATTTGTGTTGATAAATTCAATTTCTTGCTCAGCTCTAATGAAATTATTCTTATTTTTTAACACAGAAAGAATTGCACTACCAATACCGGATACTTTTAATAGCGCCTGTTTTTTCTGAGAAAAAATAGCGGTTGCACTTCCAAAATGAGCAATGAGTTTTTTAGCCACTACATCGCCAATACCATCTGTATTTAGTAAGGCTAAAATGTGAAGTAATTCTTCTTTTTTCAAAGCTTGAATAGTTTGGTTTTCAATATACAAACATTTGTTAAAAAAAATAATTTACATATAGTATTTTACTGGAAGTTTTTTTTACATTTGCTTTAAATGAAGCTCTCCAACTATATTAGTGACCTGTTGTATCGTTACGAATGTGTTATAGTCCCCGATTTTGGCGGATTTGTAACAAATACGCAATCGGCTATAATAAGTTCATATTCTAAAACATTTTATCCACCTCACAAGCAGATTACCTATAACAGCCATTTAAAAAACAATGATGGTCTATTGGCAAATTATATAGCTTCTGTTGATAAGATGCCTTTTGAACACGCTATGAACTTTATTAGATTTGAAGTTGGTGAGTGGAGAAAAGAACTTAATGAAACGGATTTATTCCTTGAAAAAATAGGAAAACTTTCATTAGACAAAAATGATGCTATAATTTTTGAGCCACAATCAGACGTCAATTATTTAACCTCTGCGTACGGATTGGCTCCATTTGTGACACCTGAAATTAAGCGGGAAACATATATAAAACAAGTTGAGAAACTTGAAGAAAAAATACCAATTTTAATTTCTGAGCCCAAAAAAGAAGCACCAGACTATTTAAAATATGCTGCAATATTTGTAATAGGATTATCTGTTTTAGGGTTTGGCGGAAATGAAATTTATAGAAACTACAAGAACAAACAACAAGTTGTTGCTGCACAAAAACAACAAAAAAAGATAGAAGATAAAATTCAAAAAGCAACATTTATTGTTTCTGAAGCTTTGCCATCAGTTGATTTAAACGTTACATTAGATAAAAAACCTTACCATGTTATTGCAGGCGCTTTCAGATATCCAGAAAATGCGGTTAGAAAAGTAAATCAGCTTAAAGAAAACGGATATAACGCCCGAATTTTAGGTATAAATCAATGGGGTTTGACACAAGTTTCTTTTGATAGTTATGACAATAGAAAAGATGCTCTTAATAGCTTATATAGGTTAAAAAAGACCGAATCAGAAGACGTTTGGTTATTGGTTCAAGATCTATAAAACCAACTTATTCCTTAAAATATCCTTACCACAATTACTTATCTTTGCCGAAATTTATATTATATATTTAGCTTATGAAACCTAAAAATCCTAAAGATTCATTAACTGTTTTGACAGATATGGTTTTACCCGGAGAAACCAATGCATTAAATAATTTATTTGGAGGAGAACTATTGGCAAGGATGGACAGAGCTTGTAGTATTGCAGCCCAAAGGCATTCAAAACGAATTGTGGTTACTGCATCTGTAAATCATGTTACATTTAATAAAGCAGTACCAGTTGGTAGTATAGTTATAGTAGAAGCAAAAGTTTCAAGAGCATTTTCATCTTCTATGGAAATCTATGTTGATGTTTGGACAGAAGACAGAGAAAGCGGACAAAAAACAAAGGTAAATGAAGGGATTTATACGTTTGTTGCTGTTGATAGAACTGGAACGCCTGTTAAAGTACCATCCATTCAACCTGAAACAAAATTAGAGCAAGAACGTTATGATGGTGCATTGCGAAGAAAACAATTGAGTTTATTATTGTCTGGTAGGATAAAGCCGGAAGAAGCTACGGAATTAAAAGCCTTATTTAAAGTTTAGCCCAAAGTATATATTTAACGTGAGTTCGATGTAAGAAATGTAGTTAATAATGCAAAATATTGATTATTAGCACTTTGTCTGTTCGAGCGCAGTCGAGAACTATTTAAAAACCTTTCGACTGCGCTCAAGGAGACATTAAAATTTTCATTTCACATTTAAAATACTGACTATTAGTTATTTTAAAAAACAGTTATATCGAACTCACGTTATTTAAAGTTTAAAGCATTTTACCAATCCATAATTCAGGGTTTTGAATTTTAGTTTCTTTAAATAAACTAAATGCCAAAACAGTTTTACCAGTAGTTGTATCTGTATGTATAGTGCCTATATTTTGCTTTGTTTTAATCTTTTCTCCTTTTTTTACCAAGACATTATCTAAATTTTTATATGCTGTAATATAATTACCATGTTGTACAAGTACCATTTTTTTACGACCGGGCAACAATTGAATGGACAATACGGTGCCATCAAAAATAGCTCTTGCCATTGCTTTTTTTTCAGTTGCAACTTGTACGCCGTTACTTTGAATTGTAATCCCAGCGAGAGTAGGATGCTTTTGTTTTCCGTATTTTCTAATGACAGTGCCTTTTTTAGTAGGCCAAGGTAATTTACCTTTATTGGCAATAAAAGAAGTTTCTAGTTTTTTAGACTCAGGAGTGAGTTTAAAACTTGTTGATTTTTTATTATCACTTTTTCTGTTTGATCTAGCAATTGCCTCTAAAATTAATCGTTGAATTTTCTTATCTAGCTTCCGCTCTTCTTTTTGTATCCTTTTTATTTGAGTAATATATTTTTTCTCTTTAGCTTTTACTTTCGTAACTAATTTTTCTTGTGATATTTTTTCGCGATTAACACTTTCTTTTTCCTTTATGTGTAATGCTATTAATAATTGCTTTTCATCTTCTTTTACTTGTAGAGAGTCTGTTAACGCACGTAAGTTAACAGTTGTAGCTTTTATTTCTTCACCTTGTTGTTTTCTGTAAGTAGCGTATTGTTTGATGTATTGTAAACGTTTATAGGCTTGTAAAAAATTCTTTGATGAGAGTAAAAAAAGGAGTCGACTATTCTTGTTTTTACTCTTGTATGATTTTACAACCATATTAGCATATTCTTTTTTTAAAATATCTAGCTTTTTTTCTTGCGAAGCTATTTTTTTTTCATTTTTAGTAATTTCTTTCGACAGTACTTCAGCTTCTTGATTAATAGTTTTAATCAATTGAGAACGAACATTTATTTTTTGAGTTATATCATCTAGATCAGACAGCAATGTTTCTGCCTCTTCTTTCGATTTAAATAATAAGGAGTTTATCTCTTTAATTTCCTTTTGAAGCTGTTTTCTTTTATTTTCCAATTGCTTTTGACTCTGGGCATGAGAAGAAAAGGTTACTAGAAATGAAATTAGTATGAAAATAATAATACGCAGTTGCATAACCACAAAACTATCTTTTTTATTTAAAACAAACCCTTAATCTAAAACAATTCTTTTATAATGTTTAGGAATTTTAAAAGGAAAACTTACAGGACTATTAAACACTACAGATTTGTAATTAACATCTATTGTTGAAGTGTTTTTTGCATCTGATGCTGTTATATAAATTTCTTTAGGGAAAACCTCATCATCTACTTTAGTGTAATTATTATAATCAATAATTAATGTTTTATTTTCTTCTTTTTGACTTATTTCTTGGCTATTGATTTTGAAATTATCAGGATTGATTAAAAACAGAATACTAAATAAATCGTATTCTTTTTTAGGGGTTAATTGATATTTATTTTTTTGTAGATCAATTAAATATTTCTCATCTTTTAAATTTAAAATTGCTTGACCTAATAATAGATTCTGAACTTTTTCGAAGTCTAACTCTGTACCTAACCAATTGCTCAACAAAGAAAAATCACCGTCAAAATAGGTCTTATTTATTTTTTCGTAATAAGTTACCCTGTTAGGTGTAATTAAAGCTTTACCTACCGGAAAACCAAATTTAGAAATACTTACCCAAATAGTTTCATCTTTTTTAACACGCAATGATGCAGTTACACCAGGCAAACTTGACTTTCCTATATATTTGACTCTCAATTTTGCAGTTATAGTTTCTTTATCAAAAGCATTATTATAATGATTCTTAATCACCTTTTTAGCTGACATACCTAAATTGGTATTAGCATCAGTAACTTTAGAAGACCTACAAGAAACAACCGAGATAGTAATAATTAATATGTAAAGAAAACGTTTTAACATATCATGATTTTTTTTGACGTAATACAATTGCTTTATTATAATATTTTGACGCATTCTCATTCTCATTTAACTTTTTGTAGTTTAAACTTATCTGCTCATAATAATCTGCTTCAAGCAAAGGGTCATCTACAATATAATTAAAACCAACTTGCAAAACTTGTAATGCGTTTTTATATTCTTTTTTTTGTTTTAAAACTTTTGCGCGTATTAAATATACCAAAGGCTGTGCCGGAAACAGTTCAATTGCTTCATTACTATACTTTTCTAACTCAGAAAAAGATTCTTTAGTATTTAACTTTAGCAATAACTGTTTTAAAACAGTAAAAGATTTATTGGTTTTATAAACATTTTTTAAATTTTCAATTGATTGCTGTTCAGCAGGTTTATTTACTGAATTGGCCGAAGGCGTTAATACATTACCTTCTAATAATGATTTTTTAAAAGGAAGCAAACTAGCAGACAACATCCCTTTCTTTTCTAGATCAATAATAAATTGTTTGGCATTATTAATTTGTTGATTCCTCATATAAAGAATGACAAGGTCTAATTGATCATTGGGGTTTTGTTCAATTATTTTTTTTTGAACTTCTAATGCATCCTTAAAGTTACTTTGTCTGTTGTAAGTATCTTTTAAAAGTTGTAGCATAAATAAGTTTTCAGGATCAACTTCTAATCCCTTTTTTACATAAGCCTCAGCTTCAATATATTTTTTTAATTCAAAGTAATTTTTACTGAGTTCAAAATTTACTGCTTTGTCACTTTCCTTAATCCCGAGGCTTTGAGATTGACAATTTTCTAATGCACTAATAGCTTTATCAAAATTACCAATCGCTTTTTGTTGCAAGGCTTCAAAAAAGAATTTTTGAAAATTTAATTCTTTTTGTTCTAAACGTAATTCTTCAATATTTTTTTTGGCAATAAAGGCGTTAGCTAACGAGTCTTTTTGGGCAAATCCGGATAAGGAAATACTTAAGTATATTAAAATAATATATCTAACTCGTTTGATCATTTTAGACTAGCTGTGAGTAATCACCAATACTGATTGAGGTGAAATTACCATCATATACTGCATTATTTCCAATCATGGCAAGTTCTAACTCAGCATTTTTTATAGTTGTATTCGTTTGAATTAGAGAGTTACTGATGGTTGAATTTTCTACTACACAATTTGTGCCAAGTGATACATTTGGTCCCACTTTAGCATTTATAAGTTTTACATTTTCACCAATATAACAAGGTTGAATAATTTCAGAATTTTCTAATACAACACTATCTGAAACTAGATTTTGCCCATCTTGATATGCAAATTGTAATACACGACCATTGGTTTCTACGGTTATTTCTTTATTCCCACAATCCATCCACTCATCTACCTGACCGGGAGCAAATTTTAATCCTTTTTGCTTCATATTTTCCAAAGCATTGGTCAATTGATATTCACCTTTTTCTTTAATATTATTATCTAATAGATATTGGATTTCGTCTCTAAGAATTTCACCTTTTTTAAAATAATAGATACCAATAATAGCTAGATCTGAAATAAAATCTTCAGGTTTTTCAACAAAATCTGTGATGATACCGTCTTTTAATTTAATAACTCCATAAGCACTTGGGTTTTCAACCTGTTTTACCCAAATAGCACCATCTGCTTCAGCGTCTAGCGTAAAATCAGCTTTAAAAAGCGTGTCAGCAAAAGCGACAACACAAGGACCATTTAACGATTGCTTAGCACATTGAATAGCATGTGCAGTACCCAAAGCTTCGTTTTGGACAGTAACAACACCTTTAGCGCCTAAACCTTTTGCAATATCTAGTAATTTTTTTTCGGTATCAGCCGGAAAAGTGGGACCAATAACAAAAGCAATTTCTTCAATATCTTGGTTTAAAACTTTTACAATATCTTCTACCAACCTTTGTACAATTGGCTTACCGGCAAGTAATGTTAAGGGTTTTGGTATTGTTAATGTGTGTGGTCTTAGGCGAGAACCAATTCCCGCCATTGGTACAATAATGTTCATATTTTTCTTTTTTATAACGTTTTGTGCTGTTTATTAATTATAATAGTCCAATATTTTTAATCCTAATTGCTCAAAATCATTGTCATTTGCAAGCGTACTCATATAGAAAAATGCCCAAACTGTTTTTAATACATCTACTTCTTTTTCGTTACCTAAAAACGATTCGCCTCCTGGAAATACTCTCGTGTTTCCCTCAGTTGAAATTTCTCCTGTCATAAGAATTCTTAATTTTTGCCAATCAGTTGCACAAGAGATGGCAATTTTTAATTCATCCTTTAGTGGTTGGTCTATTGTGCTATCTAAAAGTGTAAAAAACTCAAAACCTAATTTGATACCAACTCCATTATAACTGGAATCCCAACCGTCATTTTCAATAAAGTATCCTGCCTCAATATTCCGCTGAGATAATGCTTCTTGAGCAAATTGAATTCCAATATTTTTTGATTCTTGGTCATTTAAATATGTTCCTAAACTATAAAAAGCAATTGCATTAAAAAACAATCTATTAGGTGCATTAGCATCAGCAGTTCTTAATAGTTGAACACTGTTCTTTAGGTAGTTCAACATATTTTGGATATTTGGATTTAGGTCTGTAATGTTCTGTTTTAAAATATCGATTGATGTAGAGTTATTATACCATTCAGATTGAGTTAGACTATGTAGGCTAATGCCTAAACTATATGCAAAAAAAGCAGTTCCACTTGCTAGATCACTTTCCGAAGGCGGTTGATAATCTGGCGAATTCAATAATTCAGGTGGCGCAATAAATTGAAAATCTCCTTCCTGATTTTGATACGAAAAAGAATAGTTCAGGTTATTCACATATTCTTGAATAGCCACTTCATTTTGAAACCTAATGGCATAATCCGCCAACTTTGACATTTTAAGTTGGAAGCGAACGTGAAAGTAGCCATCTTTATTTCTGTTAAGCGCACCTAAAGCATTTGGTTGTTCTGTTACGGCAATAATTAAGTTTTCTTGTATATTAAAAACTAAATCATTGTATTCCAATAATCCGTTTAGGTTAGTAGCAGTACAATTATTGATTTCAATTTCTTTGTTACTTTCACTACAAGAAATAAAACAAAAAAGTATAATTAATGATAGGATCATTTTATAAATCATAAATTAGTTTCTAAATTTTGTAATTGGACTATTTCAAGAATGTACTGTTTGGTTAATGGCACACAACACGCAAATATAGTGAACTCGTCTTGACTTTTTGTTTAGAACCGAGAATTTAGGCTTTTGTTCTCTAATGAAGCGTTTTTTGAGTGGCATAATAGAGCTATGACAAGGTAAAAAGTCAAAATTAGAGGACAAAATGTTAATTTCGCAGGTAAAAGAAAAAGTCAAGACGAGTTCAGTTATAACTTTTCTATAAAAGCTCCGTCTTTAACGGTGTAATGGAATTTAATATTGTGAACTTTACATGTTTTTTTCCACTGTAATATGTGGCTTTTATAATTGGAAGCATCTGCTATTATTAATTCAGGTTTTAAAGTTTTGATGAGACGTTCTAAATTTATGTTAGGAGACTCTCTTAAAAGGACATAATTGACAGAAAACTTTTGCGGCGTATAAATACCTAAACTATCAATAATCAACACCTTCTTGTCATTTAAAACATATACATTTTTAGGTTGACCTTTTAAAGAAGTTATTTTGGTTTTTGAACCAATAAGATATGCCTTTATAGCATTATCGTTTATTATAGATGTTGAATCTAGTGTATGGTATAACTGTAATTTTTTTCCTTTTCTTAATCCTAACATAGAATGCCTTGTTTTATTAAAAATGACAAATTCACTATTTGTATTGCTGATATATCTTTCTGCAATTAAATTTAGTTGAAAACCAATAATAACAATAAGAGTAAATTTTATATAGATTGGTTTTTTAGCCTCTATCCATTTAAAAAAGAGTACTACAATAATAAAATACAGGATTACAGATATTATTGTAAATGAAATATTTTGAAATAAGAATGACTCTTGATTGCCAATCCATTCTACAGTTAAATTTAGTAATGAGATGATATTTTCATAAAATTTAGCGATAAAATTTGGTAGCATATTTAACAAAGCCAAGGCAATTACAAGGATGCCAAGACCAAGGATAATTCCCAAAAAAGGAATGATGAGTAAATTGGCTACAAAAAACAATCCGGAAAACTGATGAAAATAGAATAAACTTAATGGCAATACGCCTATTTGAGCAGCAACTGAAACTGTTAATAATTGCCAAAAATAATCGACTACTTTTAACTTCGGTTTCCATAATTTGTACAGTATGGGTTGTATCCAAACAATAAAGAATACAGCTAAATAACTTAATTGAAAACCAACATCAAATAAATAATTAGGATTGAATAACAGTAAAAAGAAAATTGAAATTATAAGTGCTTTGTATATGTCTCTTGATTGTTTGAGAGTTATAGCAACTGCAATAGCTGTAAACATAGTTACAGATCTGACTATTGATGCCGATAAGCCGGCTACAATTGCAAATGTCCATAACATAAAAATAATAAGTACTAGTTTTATTAAGATACCATGTTTTAGCTTCTCTAAAGGATTGAGTAAAAAAGTAAGCATTAAGAGAATAATACCAACGTGTAACCCTGAGACTGCTAAAAGATGAACCGCTCCTGCATTCTGATAATTTTGTATGATGTCTTTAGATATTTCTTGACGTTGTCCTAATAATAAAGCATTTATGATGGTCAATTCATCACCTTTAAATCCATGCTTTTTTAATGCAGTATTGATTTTTTTTCTAACAAAGAAAGCCCAACCTTTTAATGAATATTTATCATTTTTTAGCAATAGATATTCAGTATTTTTTATAGAAATTTGATGGTGCACTTGCTGTTTTACTAAGTAATTTTTATAGTTAAATTGATAAGGATTCAAAGGTGTTTTTATTGGGTCAAAACGATGAGAAATAACTATTTTATCATCGACATTCAATTTTTTAACAATACTGTCTTTAGTAACATTTAACAGTATTTTCCCTTGCGTTTTTTCTGAATTCAGCGTAACAACCTTTGCAAAGTATTTATTGTAATATAGATTCGATTTTAAGACCTTATCAATAATTAAAATAGACGTATTACTAGTGCCAGATAAATGAGATGTATAATGATTCTTTTTATATAAGTCATTGCCGAAAGTTACAGAAGCGATTCCTATAAAAATAAAGGTGAGGAAAGTAATAATTGCAAAGAAACTATTCTGGATTATTTTTTTACGAGCTGAGTAATATGTAATTGCTAAAACACATAAAGTAATGACCAATACTAAAGCAATAGATTTAGGTGTAAATGGAATTTTAAAACCAATTAAAATCCCAATAATTAAGAAAAAAACAAGTTGTAATGGTATGTATTTCAACAATTTCACTCTTGTAAAAGTAAAAAAAAGAAATAAACAAAAACAATAATTACCATTTATTGATAAAAATATACCATTTGTTAAGAAAAAAGCCTGTTTTGTATATTTTGTGTCTTTTGAATGCTTTACTCAACTATTTTTGATGTTCAGAGTAATTAAAAATTGCTTATATAAGAGGAATTAAATTACTATTGAAAAGAAAAATAAATATTTAGAGTTATTTATTTAAAAAACCTCAAATGCAATCTCATGACATTTGGGGTTTTTATTTTTTACCACCTTAATCTAAACTACATTTACGAACTTCACCATCTTTAAAACTCATTATTTACTGTAGTGCAGTCTAAACCAAAAATAACATTTAAACAAATAAATCGATTAGCGTTACCGGCATTAATTGCTGGTATAGCCGAACCATTGTTATCAATAACTGATACAGCTATAGTAGGTAATGTAGCGCTTAACCCTATTGAATCTTTGGCAGCAGTTGGTATTGCCGGATCATTTTTATCTGCTTTATTTTGGATCTTAGCGCAAACGCGTTCAGCCATATCAGCAATTATAGCACAATATTTAGGTGCTAACAGGTTAGGTGAAATTAAAACTTTACCATCACAAATTATTGCCATTAATATTGCATTAAGCATATTTTTGTATGTATTAACATTATTTTTTATTGAAGGTATCTTCAGATTATATAATGCAGAAGGACTTATTTTAAACTATTCAGTTTCCTATTATAAAATCAGAGCGATAGGCTTACCATTAACACTATTTGTGTTTTCTGTTTTTGGAATATTTAGAGGTTTGCAAAATACGTTTTGGCCTATGGTAATTAGTATTGTTGGTGCGCTACTCAACGTTGCTTTAGATTTTATTTTGGTCTTTGGTATTGAAGGATTAATACCTGCTATGCATATTGAAGGAGCAGCTTATGCCAGCGTCATAGCTCAAGGCGTAATGGCTATAATGGCGCTGGTTTTAATGCTAAAAAAGACACCATTTAATTTGAGATTTCATTTACCTTTTAATAAAGAAATTAGAAGATTACTCTTATTGAGTCTCAATTTATTTATAAGGGCTTTGGCATTAAATATTGCTTTATATTTTGCGAATTCTTTCGCCACAAAGTATGGTAATAATTATATAGCTGCACAGACTATTGCTTTTCAAATATGGTTATTCTTTGCCTTTTTTATTGATGGTTATTCTAGCGTTGGCAATATAATTTCGGGGAGATTATTAGGTCAAAAAGACTATAAACATTTATGGAAATTAAGTAAAGATCTAAGTAAATATGCAATGGTTATTGCTCTTATTTTAGGAATAGTATGTGTTATTTTTTACAAACCAATAGGAAGCATATTTACAGATGACGCTAGTGTATTAGCATCATTTTATTCAGTATTTTGGATTGTATTATTGATGCAACCACTAAATGCCATAGCTTTTGTTTTTGACGGACTGTTTAAAGGCTTGGCAGAGGCTGTAACACTACGGAATACATTATTAATAGCTACTTTTTTAGGATTTATCCCGGCATTATTAATAGGAGATTATTTCGGATTAAAACTATATGCAATTTGGATAGCTTTTACTGTCTGGATGTTTTTAAGAATGATAATTTTAGTTGTGATTTTTCGAAAAAAATATTTAATCCAAAATATTCGTTAAAACACAGAATAAAAATTAATCTGCTAATATTGCTCTAGTCTCTTCAAGGCTTCCATCATTAGGAGCGGGATTGATCTTTAAAACCGCACACATCAATTCATAAAGATGAATATTATGAATAACGGGTAACTGAACTCCTTTTTTGAACGCAGGTCCTTTGGCATAAAATATAGCATTCATATCCTGATGATCCGGGTCAAAACCATGAGTACCTTTACTAGGATAATTAGGATGAGAATCAAAATAATTGTGTGTAGTTGCTGACCATCCTAAATCTAAAACACCAATAATAGGTTGAATGAATTTATGATTATTATAATGATATTTTTCTGGTACTTCTTCCTTTTTATATACCTGTAAATGTGGGTGTGCATCTTTTAATTGTTGGTAAACTTTTTCTATTTTTCCTTGGTTGGGACGAATTGCAATAACAGCAGAATTATCAACAATTAACACATCATCCATATCTATATAATCATCTAAAAACACTACTTTTTCTCTACTCAACGAGGTCATACCATGATCTGAAACGACTACAATATTTATTTTACTTTCTAATTGTCTAGATTTAATCCCATTTAAAAGATCTTGTAATTGTTTATCTACATTCTCTAAGGCAGTAATTGCTTGTGTAGATGCCGGACCGTAAACATGACCAGAGAGATCAGGTTCATGAAAATATAAGCTTAGGAATTGAGGACGTTTTTCATCTGAAAGATCTAACCAATCAAGTATTTGTGCTACCCTTTTTTCATAAGGGAAGTCATCATCATAAACTCTATAATATGTAGGTCTATACCCATTAATTTCTGCTTCAGATCCGGGCCAAAAGAAAGTTGCTGTTTTTAAACCTTGACGCTCTGCAGTTACCCATATTGGCTCTCCTTGATACCATTTACTTTGAGTAGGAGCCCCGTTACTCAGGGTATAAAATTCATTTGTAGTATCATCATAAATACGGTTGGCAATAATACCATGATTTTCTGGATACAAACCTGTAACAATACTTAAATGATTTGGGAAAGTTTTAGAAGGAAAAGATGTTTTCAGTCCTTCTGCTTTTATACCTTTCATTTCAATTTCATCTAATGCAGGCGTACTAGCAAGACTAGGATAATCATACCTACAACCATCAAAAGAAACTAAGATCAATGTTGGTCCAAAAGATTGTGAGGGGTTTTCCTTTACCGGTTTGTTTTGGGAAGAACAACTCCCAAATAAAATAGTAAGTAAAAAAAATAAGGTGGCTATTAACTGTTTCATAAATTTTATTTTATTTGTGAATTAAAATTGAGATCTTTTGTAATTAATTCAGCAGTTTTTTCACTAGCCCCTTTTCCGCCTAGTTTTTGTTCTAAATCAAAATAATCTAAAAAAAGCTGTTCTCTATGCTTTTCATCTAAAACTTTAGCGAGTTCTTGTTCTAATCTTTTTTCATTAAAATCATACTGGATCAATTCAGTAACTACTTCTCTATCTAAGATCAAATTTACCAAAGAAATATATTTGAGATCAACCAACCATTTTCCTATTCGATAAGAAATAGCACTACCTTTATAACACACAACTTCTGGCACCTTAAACAAAGCAGTTTCTAAAGACGCTGTACCCGAAGTTACTAATGCAGCGTATGATATTGACAATAGGTCATGTGTTTTGTTAGCAATAAATTTTACGGAGGTATTTTTAATAAACATTTTATAGAATTCATAATCCTGACTTGGCGCTCCGGCAATTACAAATTGATAATCAGTAAATCTATCAATCATTTTAAGCATCACAGAGAGCATTTTTTTAATCTCTTGTTTTCTGCTTCCAGGTAATAGTGCGATAATTGGTTTATCGTTTAGATTGTGATTTTTTCTAAAATCTTTTTCATTTACTTGTTTTCTATCAGCTATAGCATCCAATAACGGGTGTCCGACAAAATGTACAGGAAAGGCATGTTTTTTTTCATAAAAATCTTTTTCAAAAGGTAAGATCACATACATTTGATCAACATCGCGTTTTATTTTTTTGATACGATTTTCTTTCCAGGCCCAAATTTGTGGAGATATATAATAATGTGTTTTGATTCCTTTTTGTTTGGCAAAGGTTGCAATTCGCATATTAAAACCGGGATAATCAACTAGAATCAAAACATCTGGCTTATATTTAAGAATATCTTCTTTGCAAAATTTTATATTATTGAGAATAGTTCTGAGGTTAGCAATTACTTCAATAAACCCCATAAATGCTAAATCACGATAATGTTTTACCAACGTACCACTCCCGCTACTGCGGGACATCAAATCGCCTCCCCAAAACCGAAAGTTTGCATTAGCATCCTTTTTTTGTAAGGCTTTTATTAAGTTAGAAGCATGTAGATCACCAGATGCTTCCCCGGCAATAATATAGTATTTCATGTGCCTATTTCAAGATTTACAAAAACTGAGAGATCAATATTAAAAATGCCACTAAAAAAGTGGCTAAAAGTACACCTCTGGCTCTATAATCTTGTTTCTTTTTAATAAAAACAAAAAAGGCTAATAAATTGGCAATAGCTGCAATGCTCAATACTTTTCCATACAACTTTTTCTCATTGATTATTGCTAAAGCTTCTTCAAAAGTTCCCTCTAAAGCATATTCTACATAGAAATAAAAACCAACAGCAGTAGCTAATAAGCCCACTAGAACTCCTATAAATATTTCTTTACGCATTATAGATCCCAACTATTTAATTTTTGAATATAATGATG
>CAYXAZ010000006.1:0-69105 GCA_964463085.1 uncultured Flavobacteriaceae bacterium
GTTCGCTCCCGAAGCGTCGGGAGTCATTCCCTTAGGTGTTATCCCGATCCCGAGTGTTCGGGAGGGATTAACATGCTCGTTTCATAATTTTTCTATATCTTCATTAAACTTATAACCAACACCCCAAGTAGTTATAATATAGGTTGGGTTTGCCATTTCTGGTTCTATTTTTGCCCGTAATCGGTTGATATGAGAATTTACTGTGTGCTCATAACCTTCAAAATCATATCCCCAAATGAGATTTAAAAGATTTGACCGACTATAACTTTTACCAGGATTTGATGCCATTAAAACCAATAATTCAAATTCTTTTGGAGATAAATCAATTTTCATATCATTTTGAAGTACTTTTCTTTTATCAATATTAATTGTTAGTCCTGTAAATTTTAGCTCTGAGTTTGTATTACTTTCTACACTTTCTCTATCCATTTTAGCTCTTCTAAAAACAGCTTTTACACGTGCAATAAATTCTCTAATACTAAATGGTTTGGTAATATAATCATCTGCTCCTATTTCTAACCCAAGTACTCTGTCAATCTCTTCTACTTTAGCAGTCAGCATAATAATAGGAGTGCTTTGCGTTTTGCGTATCTCTTTACACACCTCTATTCCATCCATTTCTGGCATAGAAATATCTAATATGATCAAATCGGGTTTTTCAGTTAGGGCAACATGTAGTCCATCTTTACCATTATAGGTCTTCAAGACTTCACAATCTATATCTTTTAGATGAATTTCAAGTAGATTAACAATCTCTCTATCATCTTCTATGACTAATACTTTCTTCATTTGAATACGAATTGAATACAATACTATCACAAAAGTATCACAAAAACAACCTATTTTTATTTCATCAACATAGATTCTATAAAATTTGGCTGCTTATTAAACATAAAAAAAGCAAGGCTTCTTCTTTAATATACATCAATTATTATATCACAAAAAAGTTATGTTTTTGTGAAAGTATCGTAATAACCTTTTTTGTTCTTTGTCAGTATAATTATTTGAGATAAGTATTAATAATAAATTTTTAACAATGAAAAAAAGAGTTTTAATTTTAATGATAGTTTTAGTTGGTATAACTATAAGTTGTAATAACGATGACGATAATAACGGACCATCAACAGCAGATTTAACACTGGCTATTAATGGTCTGGAAGATTTAGGGGCAAATTTTGTCTATGAAGGATGGATTATTGTAAACGGTGCTCCTGTTAGTACAGGTACTTTTACAAGTACAGCAGCAAGTCAAACATTTACACTTGATGCAACTCAATTGAGTACAGCTACTCGTTTTGTGCTGAGTATTGAGCCTGCAGGCGAAACTGGTACGGCAGCTGCAACTCCGGCAGATACGAAATTATTGGTTGGAGATTTTTCTGGTAATACAGCATCAGTTTCTATTGGTACGGTTGGAGATTTCAATGCAATTTCACCTTCAGGAATGTTTTTCTTAAGATCACCAACAGATGAAGCTGCTGGTAATAATGGAAATGATGAAAATGGTATTTGGTTTGGTTCACCGGGAATGCCTCCTGCACCTGCATTAACATTACCTACCTTAGAAGCTGGCTGGAAATATGAAGGTTGGGTTGTAGTAGATGGTACAGGTCCATTATCTACCGGAACATTTACAGCTTTTGACATGGTTGATGAGAATGCCGGAGATGCTACTTCATTTAGTGGTACTGAAAATAATGGTCCACCAATTCCTGGAGAAGATTTCTTTAATAATACCCCTGCTGGATTTACATTTCCACTTGATATTAGAGATAGAACTATTGTAATTTCAGTAGAACCATTTCCTGACAATTTACCTGGTCCGTTTTTGTTAAAACCATTAGTAGGGACAGCAGGTCAAGATACTGCACCAACAACTTATGATTTGACTTTTAGTAATGCTTCTTTTCCTAGTGGAACGGTAAGTAGATAACTATATTCAAAGAAGATAAAAAAACTCTCAGGGAAATATAATTCTTTGGGGGTTTTTATTTGATATACATCATTACGAGGAATACGTCTTAAGCTCTTTTTGTTATTTTCATAATAAGCGAAGTGCAATGAACCTGCATTCCTGCAAGGCAGGGAATCTCAAAAAAGATATTTTGCATTGATCAATATGGTAAAAATCTCACAATGAAGATAAGAAAGAAACCAACTGGTTTACCGCCTTACCTCTATGACCAATACTATTCTTTTCAGTTAAGGTCATTTCGGCAAATGATTTGGTAAAACCTTTAGGTTTAAAAATAGGATCATAACCAAATCCTTTCTCGCCTTGTTTTTGAATTAAAATTTCACCTTTACAAATACCTTCAAAAAGATATTGTTTACCTCTTAAGTTTAATGCTATTACTGTTTTAAAACGCGCGTTTCTATTTGAAGCTCCATCCAAATTAACTAATAATTTCTGCATATTTAATCCTGAATTATTTGTTGAACCTGCATATCTTGCAGAATATACACCCGGAGCACCATACAAAGCGTCAACTTCTAAACCTGTATCGTCAGCAAAACAATCATAACCATACTGTTGCGTAACATAATTGGCTTTTAATTTGGCATTACCTTCTAAAGTTATAGCCGTTTCAGGTATCTCTTGATTACATCCAATATCAGTTAAACTTAACAATTGAATACTTTTAGGTATTAATTGTTGTACTTCTAATAGTTTATGTTGGTTATGTGTAGCGAAAATGATTTTCATGATTTTACAAAAATAGGCAAAGTTATTTTTGTGTATCCCAAATTTAATTAGCAAATTGAAACTTTTTAAAAATCAATTTTATCAAATGGAAATTTTAGGAATAGATGTAGGTGGTACCGGTATCAAAGGTGCTATTGTAGATGTAACTACAGGAGAATTAGTATCAGAAAAACATCGCATTCCCACGCCTAAAGGAGCAAAACCTCAAGATGTAGCAAATGAAGTAGCTGAATTAGTCAAATATTTTAACTGGAAAGGTAAGGTAGGTTGCGGTTTTCCAGCTATTATATCGCATGGTGTTGCATTATCTAGTGGTAATATTCATAAAAGTTGGCGGGGATTAAATGTACAAGAACTTTTTAGTAAATGTACTGGCTTAGAATTTAAAGTACGTAATGATGCTGACGCTGCAGGTTTAGCTGCAGTAACTTTTGGTGTAGGTAAAGGAAAAAAAGGTTTTATCTTGATGATTACCATAGGTACAGGGCTAGGTTCAGGGGCATTTTATAATGGAGCGTTAATCCCTAATATTGAATTAGGCTCTTTGCCTTATAAAGAGTATAAGTGGATTGAACATTATACAGCAGATTCTGCCCGTAAACGGGAAAACTTATCTTATGAAGAATGGGGTAAACGTTTTAATAAATTTTTAAAAATTGTAGAGCGGTCATTCTCTCCTGATTTAATTATTTTAGCTGGTGGTGCCAGTAAAAAATTACACAAATTTGAAGAATACATTACTGTAAATGTTCCTGTAGTTTCTTCTCAGTTTGAAAACAATGCCGGTATAGTTGGTGCAGCTTTATTAGCAAAATAGAAAACTTAATACAGATTTGTATGAAAAGTAAATTTATAATTAATGAATTATGGGTGTTATCTGTAGCAGGCGCGTTACAAAGAGCTAATATTTACAAACCGA
Organism: uncultured Flavobacteriaceae bacterium; assembly: GCA_964463085.1. Lineage (GTDB taxonomy): Bacteria > Bacteroidota > Bacteroidia > Flavobacteriales > Flavobacteriaceae > Aureibaculum. The sequence goes on from CAYXAZ010000006.1 coordinate 3,627, forward strand.
ATATTTCTGAAAATACCAAAAGAGAGTTTAAAAAAGACTTAAAAAATTATTTAGAACAATTGGTAAGTAACCAATATTTTAAAGAAGTTGACGAAAATACTCATCTGGCAAATATCCATGCCTTATCAGCCTATACTACAAAATTTTCATCATTACTTAAAAATGGAAAAATCAATTTTGGCGTAAGTCAAAAAATACTCAATCTTTTTTTGAAATATATATGGTGTTTAAAATTAATTCCTACCCCTCCACATTTCCCTGTAGATAGAATGGTACAAATTGAGTTGAATAAAAAAGCAGTTGTAAATGGACTTCAAACAAGAAAAATAAAATCATGGACTCAATTTAAAGATGAGTTTGACTACCTCGAAATTATAAAATTTGCTAAAACGATTCAAATAAAAGACAAAAATTATTCAAATCTGTCACTAGCTGAAATGGAATTGTCGTTATTTAATAGAAAATAAATATTGAAGACACTATAATTTTAAAATGTTTTAAAACAATCAACTTCTTTCACTTTTCCAGTCATTATTTGTAAATGTATCTCTCCTATCCTAACTCGTATCAAACGCAATGTAGGAAATCCAACTGCAGCTGTCATTTTACGTACTTGTCTAAATTTACCTTCTGTAATAATAAGTCTCAACCAACTTTTAGCACCATGACGTTCATCTCTTACTTTCCTATCAGCAATTGGTAAATTATCAACTACAGCAACATGAAATGCCTTACAAGGCTCGGTTTTATATTTTTGACCATCAAAACCAATTTCCACTCCATTTTGTAATTTTTCTATGGCTGTATCATCAATTATTCCATCAACTTGAACATAATACTCCTTTTCTACTCTACGACTTCTTATATATTCACTTACCATACCATCAGTGGTTAGCAACAACAAGCCTTCTGAAGTTTCATCTAAACGACCAATTGCCATGGTTTCTTTTGGAAAATTATATAATTGTCCTAATAATTTTTTGTTTTTTCTTTGGGTTTGGTTGTTTACAAATTGACTTAAATAGCCATAAGGTTTATGCAATATAAAGTGACGATGTTTTATATTTTCTGTCATTGTCAGTATTTATTTTACGAATATAAACTATTATAATTTGTTGAATTATTGTTGAGAATAACAACATAATATTTTCATTATTTACTGATTGACAATACTTTAAATTTAACTTTATTTGGCAATGTCTTTAATTTGTTCTAATTTTATTGCCATATGATAGCTCTAGACAATTTAAACAATAAAGAAATTTTAAAAGATTCAATAACCTATTTAGAAAAAAGTGGTTTTAAAAATATCAAAGCTCAAATAGTTGGATATGACACTCCAAAGTCTTACCACAAAATAGGTAGTGATATTTCAATGGGTCCTGATATTGAAGCTGAATATAACGGGAAAACTCATTATTTTGAAATTAGTTTAAAATCAGAACAACCACAACTTTTAAAAAATAAACTAAAATTTTTGGCGACAATTACCAAAATGAAAGATTATCGATTAAAAGTTATTACAAAGCGTGGTCATTTTAAGTATACACAAGATATGTTAGCTGATCTTCATTTAGATAAACATCCTATTCAATTGTAGCTCTATTTAATTTTGCTGTGCTCTTAATATCTCATTCTGCTCTTGTATTAATTCTGTAAGATCTGTCAATAACTGTATATCTTTTGGTGTAGCTACTGTAACATCTTTGGTGTCCTGTGCTTTTTTGCGCAAACGATTCATAAATTTGACTACAATAAATATAGTAAAACCAATAATTAAAAAATCTAATAAAGCTTCAGTAAGTGCCCCATAAGCAATGGCAACTTCTTCAATAAGTATTACTCCTGAAGCATCAATTTCTGCATTACGAAGTACCAAACGTTTATGCTGTAGATTAATACCATTAGATAATAAGGACAATGGTGGTAATAATACTTTTTTAACCAGCACATCTATTACCTTATTAAAAGACGCCCCAATAATAATACCAACTGCCATATCCATCATATTCCCTTTTACAGCAAATTCTTTAAACTCTTTAAATAAACTCATCTTATCAATTTTTATAATTTTATGATAACAAATGTATTTGTAAAATCGATTAATCAAATACTATACTTTAATTTATTTGTAAAATATTGTATTATAATATATTACTACTGCCATTTATAATTAAAAAAGTAAAAAAAATGCCTTATTAAATTATAAACACTATCTTTGTAGCTTATATTAATATTTAATTTTTTAAAAATGAGTAAAGGAACAGTAAAATTCTTCAATGATTCTAAAGGTTTTGGTTTTATAGTTGAAGAAGGTTCAGGTAAAGAACATTTTGTACACATTTCTGGTGTAATCGATGAAATCCGTGAAGGTGATGAAGTAGAATTCGAATTAACAGAAGGCAAAAAAGGTTTGAACGCAGTAAACGTAAGAGTACTATAATATATACTATTTATCGTTTTTTATTACAAAAGTCTATCATCATGTGATAGACTTTTTTTTTTGACTAGTTTTAAACTATCCAGTAAATAGAACGACCATTTATAATGTCAATAACGCAAAATAATATAACAACTAATTGTCTATTGTGTCATAGTAGATCTAATATTTTCTATCAATATGATCAAAGAGTTTTTTATCAATGCAAAACGTGTTGTGGTATTTTTTTAGACAAAAAATTAAGGCTTACTAATATAGAAGAAATAATACGATATCAAATACATAACAATAATGTTGAAGATGAAAATTACCAACAATTTGTTTCGCCAATCACATCTGCTGTCATAAGAGATTTTACACAACGTAATAAAGGACTTGACTTTGGAGCCGGAACTGGTCCTGTAATTTCTAAAGTATTGAAAGATAATGACTTCAAAATTGTACAATATGACCCTTATTTTCATAACTACCCTTCACTTTTAGAATCAGCTTACGATTATATTGTTTGTTGTGAAGTAATAGAACATTTTTATAATCCGAAAAAAGAGTTTACTTTACTTAAGAAATTAATGGTGCCTAATAGCAAACTCTACTGTATGACCGTTCTCTTTGACGATACCATTGACTTCCATAATTGGTATTATAAGAATGACCCAACACATGTTTTTTTGTATCATCCAAATACAATTTATTGGATCAAAGAAAATTTTGAATTTTCAAATGTAATTATTGAAAACAGACTCATTACCTTTTCTAATTAGGATATCTCATCCTGTTAAATAGGTGAAAATATATATATATGCTAAATAAAACAGTTTCTACTATAAATAAATGCTGATAATCAAGAAGTTAATTATTTATTTTGTAAATTGTCATACAATCACTTAAAATTTAATATAAACTTCTCATTCATGAGTTGTTAAAAATGTTCAACAAAAGCAATCCTTAAACCCCTAACCTATGGCAAATTTATTACAGATCTTAAAAAATGTTTTTTCTTCTAATGCATCTTCTGAACGAGCTATAACCTCTGAACAAAAAGCAATCGCTTTTAAACAATATCCTGAAAATACTGAGATGCAACATTATATTGTTAAAAAACAATTGTCAGCTTATAGACATATTCAAACCCTAAATGATATCGAAATTAAAGAATTGGTTACACAAAAATACCCTGCAAATTATACCATGCAGCAACATACTTACCAACAACAGTTAAGTGCAAAAAATTATATGAAAACAGCTGTTAATACTGAGACAAGAATTGAAGCAGAAAAAAGATATCCCAATGATTATTTTGCACAAAAGTATGTTTATGACAGTGGAAACATGTCTGCATAAAAATAGTATATTAAGTAATAGGTAAAATAGCAGTTGATTTTACTTCTGTCATTACAAAAGCGCTTTGTACTTGTGCAATATTATCAAGAGATGCTAATTTTTTAGCTACAAAATTTTGATATATATCCATGTCTTGTACTACCACTTTTATCAGATAATCAAACATGCCTCCAATATGATAACATTCAATTACTTCTGTGAATTGTTGTATATCTTTTTCAAATTTTAAAATAAAAGATGCTTCATGCTGATTCAATGAAATATTGCAAAACACTAATAGTGAAAGACCAACTTTTTTTCGGTCAATAACTGCTCTATATGAAGTTATGTAATTTTCTTTTTCCAGACGTTTGATACGTTCAAAAATTGGTGTAGGTGTCAAATTTAACTTACTGGCAATTTCTTTTATTGTCAGTTTGCTATTACGTTGTAGCATTCTTAAAATTGATTTATCAATAGTGTCTATCATAGTGTAGAATTTTATTCTTTAAGCAACCCATTAAACAGATCAATATAGAATATTATACTTATTATTCTTCAAATATAGAATAATTACCTAAATTAAATCTATAATTAGGAAAATATAACTACATTTTCTAATTTTGTTATAATAAAATTATTCCTAATGAAAGCACATAAATTTAGTCCGGAAAGCTTAATGATGAGTCATGGTTATAATCCTGAATTATCAGAAGGCGCCATAAAATGCCCAATATTTCAAACTTCAACATTTGAATATAAAACTGCTGAGGAAGGTAAAGCATTTTTTGAAATAGCGTATGGGTTGAGAGATAAATCACCAAAAGAAGAATTAGGATTGATCTATAGCAGAATTAACAATCCGAATCTAGAGATTTTAGAAAACAGGTTATGTTTATGGGATAAATCTGATGATTGTGCTGTTTTTGAAAGTGGCATGTCTGCTATTAGTACTGTATTATTAGAATTTTTAAAACCCGGTGATCTATTAGTATATAGCAATCCTGTTTATGGAGGAACAGATCATTTTATCCAACATTTTTTGGCTAAAATTGGGGTACACACCTTAGGTGTACATCCTAATGAAGACACAGCAACCATCATAAAACTGATTAAAGCTACAGGTAAAGCCAACCAATTAGCATTAATTTATTTAGAAACACCTGCAAACCCAACCAATGATATTGTTGATATAGAATGTTATAGCAATATAGCCAAGCATTTTAGCACTGATAAAAAACAAGTATTATTAGCCGTAGACAATACGTATATGGGACCACTTTGGCAACATCCATTACAATTTGGCGCTGACCTTGTGCTTTATTCAGCTACCAAATATATTGGTGGTCATAGTGATCTAATTGCGGGTGCTGTATTAGGTTCTGATGAATTAATAACACGTGTAAAAACATTACGTACTTTTTTAGGCAATATGCTAAGTCCGAATACTGCATGGCTATTGTTAAGAAGTTTAGAAACCCTCAAAGTAAGAATGGATCAGCAAACCAAAAATGCACAAAAAGTAGCAGCGTTTTTAGAACAACATCCAATTATTGAAAAGGTAAACTATTTAGGATTACTCAAAGAAGGAACAAAAGAGTACAACATTTATAAAAAGCAATGTGAGGCTCCCGGTGCCATGATCTCTTTTGATATTAAAGGTGGCGAAAAAGAAGCTTTTCAATTTATGAATAGTCTAAGACTCTTTAAAATGGCAGTAAGTCTGGGAAGTACAGAAAGTTTAGTAGAACATCCTATTACAATGACACATGCAGGTGTTGATCCTGAACATAGAAAAAGGATGAATATTACAGATAAGTTAATCAGATTATCTATAGGCGTTGAAAATGCGAATGATATTATTTGGGATATAGAGCAAGCTTTAGCGACTATTAATAGCAAAATGATTTTAGAGCATGCATAAAAAATCCTGCCTCCTTAAAAAGGAAGCAGGAAAATCGCTATGAAAAAGAAAAATACATATTTTTACAAATATGTATATCTATATCTATAAAACAACTTCACATCAATAAATACTTAAAAAATAAATCTTATACATTTATTCGTGATGGTAAGGCTCATTTTTTAGGATGGTAAATCCTCTGTAAAGTTGTTCTATTATAAAAAGTCGAATCATTTGATGTGAAAAATGTCATCTTAGATAATGATACTTTTCCTTGTGCTTTTTGATAAATTTTTTCAGAAAATCCGTAAGATCCACCAATTACAAAAACTAATTGTTTAATATCTGGAATTATTTCAAATTCAAATTTGATATAATGCCGTAATCTCTTTTGATATCCATCAATAAGCTGTATCAAATTTTTATCATCAGTTTTACCTATTGAGATGAGTTTAATTTTCATACCATAAATTTAATTAATGTATTTAAATTAGAACGCTGATGATGTCGATTTTTTAAGATTTAGCGCAGATCTACATAGAAAATATCAGTAAAATAATTTTTATCTGTATTATTAGCATTCTATAAAATAACTTTCTTCAATCGTAATTCATAAATCTAAAATCAATTGTTATTTTTGCTTCACAAATTTCAGCTTATGATCTCTCAACAACAATTTGAAAAGGAATTAGAACTCATAATAAGTAATGCTATTCGTGAAGATGTAGGAGATGGTGATCATTCATCATTGGCATGTATTCCTAAAGAAACTACAGGAAAAGCAAAACTGTTAGTGAAAGATGAAGGTATTATTGCTGGTGTTGAATTTGCAAAAATGGTTTTTAAATTTATTGACAGCAATTTAAAAATTGAAACACTTATTGAAGATGGTAGTCAAGTTAGTTATGGAGATATTGTTTTTTATGTGGAAGGAAGCTCACAGTCTATTTTAAAAGCTGAGCGATTGGTATTAAATGCAATGCAGCGAATGAGTGCCATTGCTACTAAAACACGTTCATTTGTTGATCTATTAGAAGGTACAAAAACAAAAATTTTAGACACCCGAAAAACGACTCCCGGAATCAGAGCCTTAGAAAAATGGGCAGTAAAAATTGGTGGTGGTGAAAATCATCGTTTTGCCTTATATGATATGATCATGTTAAAAGATAATCATATTGATTTTGCAGGAGGTATTACAAAAGCAATAACTAAAACCCAAAATTATTTAAAAAATACAAACCATGACTTAAAAATTATTGTTGAAGCTCGTAGTCTTCAAGAAATTGAAGAAATATTGGAATCAGATGGTGTTTACAGAATTTTGATTGATAATTTTAATTATGAAGATACTCGAAAAGCAGTTGCTTTAATTAACAATCAGTGTCTAACAGAATCTTCAGGTGGCATCAATGAAAATACTTTAAGAAAGTATGCAGAATGTGGAGTAGATTTTATTTCATCTGGAGCGCTTACACACTCTGTTTATAATATGGATTTGAGTTTGAAAGCCTTGTGATTTTAGATTTATGAATTACGATTTTGCTTACTGCTTACTGAATACTGTATACTATTTCTGACTTTCCTTTAGCATTGGTACAAAACGAAATTCACCCAATTCATGCTTTTCAAAATCTTTTTCACCTTTACGGATATATAAAGTCATGGTTTGCACAACATCTCCCACAGGAATGATCAACCTACCTCCTACTTTCAATTGACTCAATAATGGTTTGGGTACAAATGGTGCACCCGCAGTAACCAATATTTTATCAAATGGAGCATATTCATCCCAACCTTTATAACCGTCACCAAAATTTAATTTTTTAGCTACATAACCCAACCTTGGTAAAAATTTTCTAGTTTTTTCGAATAGCTCTTTTTGACGCTCTATACTATATACTTCAGCCTTTAGCTCAATTAAAACTGCCGTTTGATAACCTGAACCTGTACCTATTTCCAGTACTTTATCTCCTTCTTCTATTTCTAATAATTCTGTTTGAAAAGCAACCGTATAAGGTTGAGAAATGGTCTGATCTGCAGCAATAGGAAATGCATTGTCTTGATAAGCAAAATCTATAAAACCTGAGTCCATAAATAAATGTCTCGGCACTTTTGAAATTGCATTAAGGACTTTTTTATCAGTAATGCCTTTTCTTTTTATAGTTTTAACTAACTGATTTCTAAGCCCTTTATGTTTTGGTAAGTCTTTCATGATTGCACCTCCAAAGTAAATAATTATTTTAATAAAAAAATAATTTAAAATAGCTTATTTATTATTTGTCATTAAGGTCTCGACTGCGCTCGACCAGACAATAAAAGGTAAGGTGGGCTCTAATAATTCATTTCTTTCAAAAAACAAATAGAACGGATAAGATGCAAGGCATATTTTTTTGTAATAACCATAGCTATTCCATAAAAAATATAACGCAGTCAGATTGTTCGTTATCTTTGTTCCCGAAAGGGTTTCCAGAGTTTCCCATATACTGTCTAAAATTTTATTACATTATCCGGATAGTGCTTCAAAAATTTTAGTTGTCTATGAAAAACTCTGAAAATTTTGATGCAAATGAATTATTAGAGTCCACCTAATGTCTCCTCGAGCGGAGTCGAGAGGTCATTCACTAAATTTTTCTCGCTAACTCAAATAAATTTTCAATGAAAAAAAATATGTAGTTTTGCTTAAAATCATTTTTATGTTAAACGTTGGTGTTTTAGGTGCCGGACATCTCGGTAAAATTCATTTAAAATTATTACAACAATCAGATAAGTTTAATCTTATCGGGTTTTTTGACCCGAGTACAGAAAATGCTCAAAAAGTTACTGCTGAATTTGGATATACTTCATTTGATTCTGTAACCAAACTAATTGATGCCGTAGATGTTGTCGATATAGTAACACCTACCCTATCTCACTTTAATTGTGCCAAAGAAGCTATTACCAAAGGGAAACATATCTTTATAGAAAAACCCATTACCAATACAGTTTTGGAAGCCGAAGCTATTAGAACTTTGGTCAGTCAAGAACATGTAAAAGGACAAGTTGGTCATGTTGAACGTTTTAATCCTGCTTTTACAGCTGTGAAGGGTATGATAAAAAACCCAATGTTTATTGAAGCACATCGATTGGCTGAATTTAATCCAAGAGGAACTGATGTGCCTGTAGTATTAGATCTAATGATCCATGATATTGATATTATTTTGAGTGTGGTAAACTCTAAAGTTAAAAATATTCATGCCAGTGGTGTTTCAGTAATTAGTGAAACGCCAGATATTGCCAATGCAAGAATTGAGTTTGAAAACGGATGTGTAGCTAATTTAACAGCGAGTAGAATCTCCATGAAAAATATGCGGAAATCTCGCTTTTTCCAAAAGGATGCTTATATCTCAGTAGATTTTTTAGAAAAGAAAAGTGAAGTGGTAAAAATGAAAGATGTACCTGAAAATCCTGATGAATTTGCAATGATCTTACAAAATGCAGAAGGTGTAAAAAAACAGATTTATTTTGAAAACCCAACAATAACATCAAACAATGCAATCTTAGATGAATTAGAAACTTTTGCTGATGCCATAATAAATGATACAAGACCAATTGTAACATTGAATGATGGAGCAAAAGCTTTACGTGTTGCACAACAAATAATTGATTGTTTTAATTAAAAATGCAAGAAGTACGAAGACGGAAGACAGAAGTTCACAAAAAAATGTCTCTCTGAGCGTCCCGAGTACTCAGGAAAGAGTTATTTTAATACTATACCATATATGAAAAACATAGCAATAATTGGTGCAGGAACAATGGGAAACGGAATTGCCCATGTATTTGCACAAAATGAATATCGAGTAAATATCATTGATGTTTCTCAAGAAGCACTAAATAAAGGTTTAGCAACTATTACCAAAAATTTGGACAGAATGGTTGCTAAAGAGCGTATTTCTGAAGATGACAAACTGAATACACTCAAAAATATTCAAACTTTCACTTCAATTAAAGAAGGTGTACAAAATACTGATTTGGTCATTGAAGCTGCAACGGAAAATATAGATCTAAAGCTCAAAATTTTTAAAGAGTTGGACGATGTTTGTGATAAATCTACCATTTTAGCAACCAATACATCATCTATTTCTATTACCAAAATTGCTGCTGTAACTTCAAGACCAGATAAAGTAATCGGAATGCATTTTATGAATCCTGTTCCTATTATGAAATTGGTAGAAATTATTCGTGGTTATTCTACTTCCGATGAAGTTACTAAAACTATTATGGAGCTTTCTAAAAATTTGAATAAAGTCCCTGTTGAAGTAAATGACTATCCGGGATTTATAGCCAATAGGATTTTGATGCCAATGCTTAATGAAGCTATTTATTCTTTGTATGAAGGTGTAGCAGGGGTTTATGAAATTGATACTGTCATGAAATTAGGAATGGCACATCCAATGGGGCCGCTACAATTAGCTGATTTTATTGGATTAGATGTTTGTTTATCAATCTTAAATGTATTGTATGATGGTTTCGGAAACCCTAAATATGCACCTTGTCCTTTATTAGTAAATATGGTTACTGCGGGGAAGTTAGGTGTAAAATCCGGTGAAGGTTTTTATGATTATTCTGAAAGCAGAAAAGCAGAAAAGATTGCGGAGCAGTTTAGGTAGTTAATAAGATTCTTCCCCCCGAGTACTCGGGGTCTGAATGACATTCTGCTGTCAATTAGAACACAGCGAAAAATCTACTTTTTACTTTCTTTTGGGTTTCTCTAAAGTTTATCTTGAACAAAGATGAAAGGCGAAAAATTAACAGAATTGTAAAAACCCTTTATCATTATTTACATTAAAAAAGCCTCTCATTTAACAATTAAATGAGAGGCTTTGTAGGGTTTTAATATCTCTAGACTCCGTTAATTATCTTCGTCTTCGTCTTTTTTATCTTTTTTAGAAGTTTTATTCCAAATTTTAATTTCATCATCGGCAGTTACTCCACTTAGTATTTCAACATTAATTCCGTCAGAAATACCCATTTCTATATCTCTTCTTTCAAATTTATCTTCTCCGATCTTAACCTCAACATACGCTTTTTCAGTTTTTTTATCAAACTGTAATAATGACTCTTTTATAGATAGAACGCTATCTTTTTGTTCTAATACTATATCAGCATTCGCACTATAACCCGCTCTAACAAAATAGCCTTCATCTAAGGTAACATCTGCTTTAATTTTAAACTGTACTGCTCCACTTTCTTCGGTGCCTTTGGGTGCAATAAAATTTAACTTTGCAGTAAATTTCTTTTTATCAATAGCACCTAAGACTACTTCAATTTCAGTACCTTCTTTTAGTTTTCCAACTTCTGCTTCATCTACTTTACCCTCAAAGATCATTTTAGACATATCAGCAATAGAAGCAATTGTTGTACCTGCATTAAAATTATTACTTTGAATTACTTGATATCCTTCTTTTACAGGAATTTCTAAAATCATACCCGAAGTTGTTGCTCTAATATTGGTATTTGCAGAACCACCTGAACCTGCAAACCCTCTACGTATGATCTGATAATCGCTTTGTGCGTTTTGTAGATCTTGCTTAGCCTGATTATAAGATAACTCAATAGTTTCAAATTCTGTACGAGAGATCACTCCTTTATCATACAGTGTTTTATTTCGATTATAAGAAATTTCTGCATTGCTTAATTGTATTCGAACACTATTCACTCTACCTCTAGCACCATTTAGCGATTGTTCATTAGGCACTACTCTAACTTTAGCAATTAAATCTCCTTTTTTTACTTTTGCGCCTTCTTCAACATAAATTTTTTCAATAATCCCAGAAATTTGAGGTTTTATTTCTACTTCTTCTAAAGGTATTACTTTACCAGTTGCTACAGTTTTTCTAACAATTGTAGTTTTAAATGGTTTTTCAGTTTCATAATCGATCACTGATTTGCTATTTTTCTTTCCAAACCAGATCAATACTGCTACTAAGGCTAAAGCAATTGTGCCAAATATTATCTTTTTTTTCATTTTTTAGTGTTTATCTTAGTTGATTGTTTTTATATTTATTCTTCTCTTAATGCCTCGATTGGTTTAATACTTACAGCTGTTTGAGCAGGAATTAAACCTATTAATGTACCTAGTACTACCAAAGTAAGAGCAGCAATTAATACAACAGGAATATCTACTGTTGGATTTGTCAAACTAGGGCTTTCTCCACTACCTAAAGTCGCATCAATTATCATTAATACCAATCCTCCAAAAATAATACCCAAAGCACCGGCAATACTTGTCAAAAATACTGATTCCAAGATAATTTGACGTTTAATTTCCCAAGGTTTTGCACCTAATGCTCGTCTGATTCCGATTTCTTTAGTCCGTTCTTTTACTGTAATTAATAAAATGTTACCAATGGCAAATACACCTGCAATTAGCGTAGCGATACCTACAAACCAAGTTAAAAATTGCATTCCGAATAAAAAGCCCATAAACTTTCCAAAAGCTTCTCCCAGATTGAAACTTCCAAATGCCCTTTCATCTTTTGGGTGTACTTTATGTAAGTTCCTTAACAATAATTTAACATCGGCTTCAATTTGAGTTATATCAAATTCAGGTTTACCTGTTATCATAAACCATCCTATACTGTCACCTCTGTTATAAACTTGTTGAAAAGTTGTAAAAGGTATATGAATATTACCTTGTGGCCCTCCTGATCCAACCTGACCTTGCTTATACATACCAACTACATTATAATTAATATCATTTATTTTAATGTATTGTCCAATTGGATATTCATCCTTATCAAAAAGTTGCTTATAAATTTCTTCTTCAATAACACATACTTTTTTCTTTTCTTTGATGTCATTATCATTAATAAATCTGCCATAAACCAAATCTTTTTTCTGGACTTTATCTAACTCAGGATAATCACCAAAAATGCCAAAATTTCCAGTTTTAAAATTGTTTACTACCAATGCTTGACCTTGATGCCTAGGGACTACAAATTCTAGTCCTTTTATTTCATTATTAATATTATCTAAATCAGACATTTTCAAGGTTAAACCTCTACCTTCTTGAAACCCTTTAAAAGGTTTGCTTGTAGATTGCGCCCAAACAAAAACACTATTGGTAGCAAAGTTTCCAAATAATCTATTAAAGTTATTTTCAACACCCTTGGCTGCGCCCAATAAAACAACTAACAAAAATATACCCCACATTACACCAATAATTGTAATAGCGGTACGCATTTTATTTTTACGAATACTACTGTATATTTCTTGCCATGTATCTTTATCAAATAAAAATTTCATCAATAAAATCTTATTTTAAAATTATTCATCATTTAATGCAACAATTGGTTTAATTCTTGCTGCTCTTTTAGCAGGTATATAACCTGCAATTGTACCAGCTATTATCAATATTATTGTTGCACCGGTAACTACATAGGTTTCAACACTAGGGTTTATTATGAAATACTTTTCTAAACCATTACCAATAGCTTTTAATGTAAAAACACCTATCAATAAACCAATATATCCTGCCAAAGCTGTAATAAAAACAGATTCTAACATAATCATACCAATAATTGATTTTGGCGTTGCTCCTAAAGCTTTTCTAATGCCTAATTCTTTGGTACGCTCTTTAACTATATATACCATGATATTACTAATACCTATAACACCGGCTATTAAAGTTCCAATACCTATAAATAATATAATTATATTCAATACTGTCATAAATTGTTGCACATTTTTGGTTCCTTCTGCGTAATTAAAAACTCTAATTGCAGCTTGATCTCTCGGATCTACATTATGTTTTTCCTTTAACATTTTAGTAAGTAAATTACTAAAAGCAATGGCTTCATCTACTTTTAATTTTGGATTAAAAGTAAGTCCAAAATAATCTAATTCATCATGATCTCTATACATACTCTGTGCTGTTGTAAAAGGAGTATAAATATATCGTTCATCATTATCACCCCCTGGATCATTAAAAACTCCTACTACCTTGTACGAAATTCCATCTAAATTGATATTTTTATTTAATGCACTTAAATTACCAAATAAATCTTTTTCAACAAGTCTCCCAATAGCAATCACTTTAGCTTTTTTCTTTATATCTAACACACTTAAAAATCGTCCGTCTTGAATTACAGCTTCTTCTAATGGTTGATAATCAGGATACACTCCTCTTACTGTATATCGACCTTGCTCTCCTTTATAAATACCTTGTACATTACGTCGTTGAATGTTAGGGCTGAAAAATTGAATTTCATCTTCAAATTTTTCATTCATAAATTTAGTATCGTCATTTTTAAATTGAATACGCCTACCACTTTGAAGTCCTTTGTATGGTTTAGTTGTACTTCCTGAATTGATATATATCGAGTTTTGAGAATCTCCGGCAAATTGTTTTTCAAATGTGTGTTTTAATCCATTACCCACACCAAATAATAAGGTAAAGAGCAAAATTGCGAAAGCTATAGTAAATCCTGATAAGACTGTTCTTAACTTATTTTTACTTATAGTTTGAAAAATTTCTCTCCAACGATCTAAATCAAACATAATTTAGGCTTTTACACTTTTTTTAACTTTCTCATCACTTATTATAACACCATCGCGTAACCGTACAATTCTATCGGTTTCAGCCGCTATATCTTCTTCGTGAGTAATTACAAATACGGTCATACCCTCACGATTAATTTCTTTTAACAACTCCATCACTGAACTAGATGTTGTGGAATCTAATGCTCCTGTTGGCTCATCAGCTAAAACTACTTTTGGATTAGTAACTAAAGCCCGTGCAATTGCTACACGTTGTTTTTCACCACCTGAAAGTTCACTTGGTAAATGGTCTGCCCTATCCTTTATACCAACTTTATCCAAATATTGTAAAGCTATCTCCTGACGTTCTTTTCTACCCACTCCTTTATAATATAATGGTAGTGCAACATTTTCAAGTGCAGTCTTGTAAGTTATTAAATTAAATGATTGAAAAACAAACCCTAAAAATTTATTTCGCAGCACTGCAGCTTTCTTTTCGTTTAAATTTTCAATAAGCTGACCATTTAAATAATATTCTCCTTCATCATGAGTATCTAATAAACCTACAATATTTAAAAGTGTAGATTTACCAGAACCTGAAGAACCCATAATTGACACAAATTCCCCTTCTTTAATATGTAAATCCAATCCCTTTAATACATGAAGTGAGTCTTTACCCATGGGGTAGGATTTGTGCAGTTTTTTTATTTTAATCATTTGGTTAATTATTTATTACGAAATTAAGAATTGACATTCTTAGAGATTCCTAATATTATGTTAAAAGACGAATCAAACTCTATTTTGTAACTTTGTTATATGATAAATCTAGAAAACAAATCAATTATTTTATTTGATGGAGTTTGCAACTTGTGCAATAACTCTGTACAATTTATCATTAAAAAAGACAAAAAGCAACGTTTTTTATACGCCTCATTACAATCTGACGCTGCTCAAAGTATTTTGTTACAGTTTCAATTAAAAAATTCTGATTTTGACTCAATTATTTTAATTGAGAATGGAAAAGTTTATCAAAAATCAACTGCTATTTTAAAGATTACCAAACATTTAAGTGGTATTTGGAAATTAAGTTATGGTTTTATAATCATCCCTAAATTTATTCGAGATTTTATTTATAATACCATAGCCAAAAATAGATATAAGTGGTTTGGAAAAAGGGAAGTATGTATGATACCTACAAAAGAATTAAAAATGCGGTTTTTGGAATAATAAAAATGGTAAAATCTGGTAGAAATAAGGATCAATACACCTTACAATCATAAACTTTTAAAGAAATTTTGTTGTTTTTTCGTTTAATGAGGTTCTACAATACTGTGGAATTTTCCTCCGAGTATTCTGGACTATCGAGATGATTTATTGTTTATTTGATGAGATCCCGCTCTGCAACGGGATTAGTTCGACTAACTATTTTTAATTCGTCACGCAGTTGGCGTGACTCTTAAAAACAGAGTTTCACTAAAAAGAACCAAACCATCGAAGGAAATGATGGTTTGGTGTTATTACCTATAATTTAGCAACCACTATATTATCCTTAATTTTTAAAGGAATTTTGACTCTTGTAGAATCCCAGCCTAGAACTATTTGTATTTCGTTATGAATAATTCTCTTAAAGGCTATAGAAAATACTTCAAGTCTTTCTGCTTTATTTACAGGTACTTTTATTTTTACAATATCTGCTTTAGGGTCATATTGAAATGCACCCCATACATCTAAATTTTTATTAAGTATAACTTCCCATTCTTTCTCTCCGGGAATTGTCACTAACACATATGTACCAACTTTAACAAGCTGATTACCAAATATAACGTCTTGAAAAAAGGTAATTTCAGTTGCTTCATTAGCGCCGGTTCTCCATACTTTATTAAATGGCACTTGAAACCCAAAAGCTTTCTCCTCTTTTAATGTTGGTCTTCCATATATTACTTTTATTAATGGAGGCATTGCTCTACTTTCTCTGTAATAAGTAATATCTTGTGGACATTCATCTAAGTTTTTAAAACTTTGTGCATTGTGTTCAATACTAAATAATAGTATAGTGTAAACAGCTATTGCAATTTTTATTATTGTTGACTTTTTCATAATAGTGGTTTTAAGTTAATCTATCCTTTTGTATTACCTTGATGCTACAACATCGCCAGTAGGCTGTACTAATGGTTTAGCTTTTCTTGAATTGCCAATTACAATCTTTGATGTGATTACAAAATTTGATGTGTATAATTTTAAATTGTAAGTGCCAGCTGCAATTTTGGTTTTATCAATGGTACATTCTTTGCCTTTATTTCTTGATGATAGTACAGGCTCACTTGTCAATGGGTCTAATATTTCATATCTGTAAAAGTTATTAACCGACTCTAATTTCATACTATCTTCTCTTGTATCATCATAAATTGTCATTGATGTTTTCCCATCTGGTCCGGTCGTTATATATTTTAATCGTTGTGGTTTACTTGTATTGTCTTGTGCAAACCCTATAAATCCTATTACTAATACTGCTATTGTTAAAATTACTTTGTTCATGTTTTCTAAATTTTTAATTAATTATTATTCTATTTAGAAATTCCTCTTTTGGAACCTCTCTCGCTTAGGGGAGAAAGGATTGTTAGCTATGTTTACTAGTTATATAATTATCTTGATGCTACAACATCGCCTGTTGGTTGTAATGATGGTAGCGCTTTCTTTGTATTGTTTATCGCTATTTTTGATGTGATTACAAAATCTGA
The DNA here is from genome assembly GCA_964463085.1 of uncultured Flavobacteriaceae bacterium. Lineage (GTDB taxonomy): Bacteria > Bacteroidota > Bacteroidia > Flavobacteriales > Flavobacteriaceae > Aureibaculum. Next base: position 20,545 of record CAYXAZ010000006.1, read on the forward strand.
TGTATATAATCTCAATTTGTAAGTGCCTGATGCTAATTTAGTCTTATCGATAGTACATTCTTTCCCTTGGTTTCTTGATGCTAATACAGCTTCTCCTGTAGTTGGATCTAATATTTCAAACCTGTAAAAATTATTTGCCGATTCTAATTTTAGGTTATCTTTACTACTATCGTCTGTAATGGTCATTGCTACTGAACCATCCGGTGCGGTAGTTACATATTTTAAACGTTGTGAAGTATCTGCTTTTTCTTGTGCAAATCCTATAAACCCTATTGTTAATACTGCTATTGTTAAAATTACTTTTTTCATGATTTCTAAATTTTTAATGTTAATTATTTATTTAGAAATTCCTCTTTAGGAACCTCTCTCGCTTAGGGGAGAAAGGATATTAGCTTCGTTTACTATTTATATAATATTATGCTGTAATTTCTTCTGGTGAATATAATGAAGGACGCATTTCTATTGTAGTTCTTATTGCTAGATCTGATGTGATGACCTGATCTAACATACTTGATTCATCTTTAATACTATGCTTAGCTTCGATAGATGAATTTTCTTGACCTTTTGATAAAGATGATTTTTGATCTATAACCAAGTCTGACATCTCAATCTTAAAAAAATTATTAATAAATTCTAATCTAATTTCATCATCACTCATATCATCTGTCATTCTAAAGACTACTGAACCGTTTGAAGTGGTTACATACTTTGATTGTTCTAGTTTGTTTACATTGTCTTGTGCAAACCCTATAAATCCTATTACTAATACTGCTATTGTTAAAATTACTTTGTTCATGTTTTCTAAATTTTTAATTAATTATTATTCTATTTAGAAATTCCTCTTTTGGAACCTCTCTCGCTTAGGGGAGAAAGGATTGTTAGCTATGTTTACTAGTTATATAATTATCTTGATGCTACAACATCGCCTGTTGGTTGTAATGATGGTAGCGCTTTCTTTGTATTGTTTATCGCTATTTTTGATGTGATTACAAAATCTGATGTATATAATCTCAATTTGTAAGTGCCTGATGCTAATTTAGTCTTATCGATAGTACATTCTTTCCCTTGGTTTCTTGATGCTAATACAGCTTCTCCTGTAGTTGGATCTAATATTTCAAACCTGTAAAAATTATTTGCCGATTCTAATTTTAGGTTATCTTTACTACTATCGTCTGTAATGGTCATTGCTACTGAACCATCCGGTGCGGTAGTTACATATTTTAAACGTTGTGAAGTATCTGCTTTTTCTTGTGCAAATCCTATAAACCCTATTGTTAATACTGCTATTGTTAAAATTACTTTTTTCATGATTTCTAAATTTTTAATGTTAATTATTTATTTAGAAATTCCTCTTTAGGAACCTCTCTGATTGTTGCTGTATTTCATAACATTTTTAATAAAAATATTCGTAATAAATTGATTTTCAAATGTTTATAATAATATTTCGTAATATTTTTGGACGTACTTTCCCTACGTTATTTTTCAAAAGGAAAATAACATCTAAATGACTAATTCAAAAAACTTAAATTTTGATAATATAAGGCAATACTATCCCAAGGTAATTCAGATTACGTTCTGAATAAAACCAAAAGTGCTGTTACTCGACTTACTGGAAAATAGATCAATAATCGAAGCAGTAAACCTTAAAAATATTTGAAAATAAGTTTCACAGCAATGTAAAATAAGTGTAATGTTTATAATACCATAAGCAAATAAATTAAAATTAAACATAATAAAAATAGACTGTATTGAGTTATAATACTATAAGCATACTTGTTAAAAAACAACTATTAAGTATATTTAATAATCATATATAAAATATGATTTAAAAAATTGAACTTAGCGCTTTGATGAAAAATTAAGATTGTAGGATACTTTATCCTTTAAAATCATTAAGACTTCAAAATAGAACTCAATACTTGAAATAAAAGAGGGAGCTTAATATACCCCGCACTGGGTAATAAATTGTGCAAAGCATAAAGAGAATCATTACGAAATACAGTACAATAGTATAGGATAATATTATAAATTCCAATAGTGTTACTAGGTATTTTTAAAATTCATGGTTTTCAGGGAGTTTTTAATGTTTTTTGAAAAAGATGATAATAAGCATTAAAATATCTGAATATCAGGCATTTATATTATTTTAAATTTTCTAAAATAGTATCAATCGTTACATTTGTATTATTATTTTCCGAAAAAGAGTCAGTTAAATGCTTAGAAGGAATAGCGTATCCGTTTTCAATTAAATATTCAATTTGATCTACATACTCTAAAGAAGCCTTACCTGTAAGTAGCAAACTCATATCATTACCGGCATTAAAATAATCTAATACTTTTTTTAAGCCCGTTAGGTACAAATAATCTTTTGTAAACCCACCTCCTCTATGTACTCTCAATGTAATATAAAATGCCGTTTCATTATCTACATTATATGTATCTTGAAGTAAGCTAAATGTTTTAGAAAATGAATATCCCTTAGCCAAACTATCAACAGCAATAACTCTATATGCTAATTTTTTAAGTCTTTTAACGGTCAAACTTCCCGACATATATTCTGCAAAGACCGCTAATCCTTCTTGAGTTTCTACATTATTGGGTAATCCGTGTGAAAATATTTTTAACGGATGCAATAAACCATTCATGGTAGTTACCATATGCACACCAATTTCATGATTGGTAAGTATTGCAATTTCACTATCTGTATAAGTATGATCTGAATTCAACACTAAGGTTTGAATATTATTCAATACCATAGCTATAGCCGACATTTTATCTGAGTATTTGATATTATAAGTGAAATTGTATCTTTTAGAATACGCTCTAAACAGTTGCTCTGTTTCTTTTGGAGAATATTTAGGGATATCAGCTTCAGATGATTCATCATCGTCAAAACTTAAGATAAATTTTGCATTTTCAACATCTTGTTCTGTAGGTGTGCCAAAAGAGTGCAAACTATTATAATAAAATTTTTTCCCTTCGTTAACAGTTTCAATGCACTGTATCAAACCTGAATAAAAGTAAATAATATCTTCATATAACTGTTTCAATACCTTATCATCTATACGTTCTATAGGCAAGGTAAACATCTCTCTATGCATCTTGAACTTATCAAAATCTATATTGGGATATTTAAAAACAGGATCAACTTTATATTCTGAAGTAAAAAATCGCTGTTTTTCTTGTTCAATGTTGGTAGGATTGATATAACTCAACAGTTCTATTTTTTGAACCAATTGATCTAAATAAGTATCTATTTCAAATAAGGCTTTAGTAGCCATATCTACTTCTTGCATTTATTTATAAGTATTATAAAATGATTGGGCATGAACTTTTAAATCAGTTTGTAATGCTTTTTCTATGGCATTTACAACTTCAGGATATATAATCTGATTGAGCTCATCGCAATACACTTTTTTCGCTTCAGTTGCCAAAACTAAGGTATTTTTAAAATTTTGAGTGATATATTTTAAAAAATATCCATTCCCTTGAAAAGTATCATTGATTTTAGAAGTTGATTCTATTCCATTTGGTAATTTCATTTTTTCTAACATGGTTCTCCATTGTTCAACTGAATCTCCAAAACGATCATTATCAATATTTGAAGTACCTAAATTCCAGGTAGGCACTTCTCTATCCCACCGTTTCCAATTATAAGAATGCATATCATATACTACACATACATCAAATAATTCTTCCAATTTATTTATTAAGGCATGTGTAACCTTGTAAAAATTATGGTGCTTACTAAGGCTTTTTTGTTTCATAGTCTCAGAAAGTGGTTGATGCCATAATTGTTTTCCCCAAGCTGTTTCAAATATTGCATCATCAGGCGCTCTATTTAGATCATATTCAAAACGAGAATCACAACCGGCAATTACAATCGGATGTGATCGTACCATTTGCTTAGTGGCAGGATCTTCTTCAAACCAACGTTCATATTCTGTGTGCAGGCAATTATCCCAAAGTTCGCTTCTAAATTGGTGTCCATCATGTACTGCTCCGCAAGCATAATGAATATATTCTTCTATCTTTATCGTAAAGGAATAATCATCAGATACAGCCTCAAATATTTCTTGATTTTCAATTTTTTGGATGATTTCTTTTATGGTTAATTTTTCCATTCTGTTGAGTTGTTATTAGATGATTATGGGTGTTTAATTGAGAAACTGCTGTCATTCTGAAAGAGCCTGAAAGTGCGATAAGGAACCTCTAAATTTTGAAGTTCTTCGCTTCGTTATACAACGCTCTGAATGACAACCGTTCTTAACTTACTGAACAATTGTTACTATTCATCTACATTAAACAAATCTTAAAATCGTAATTCATAAATCGTCAATCAAAAATCACTAATCCCGATAGTTATCGGGATCCCCATTCTGTCCATGATCCGTCATAAACTGATTTATTGTTGAGTCCTGCTATTTCTGCTCCTAAAGCTAAAATACAAGCTGTGATACCAGAACCACAAGAAAAAATAAGTTTATTATCTCCTTTAACCAATTCAACAAAGATAGTTTTTAATTCATTTTTACTTTTCATTTTACCTTCTTCAATTAATTTTGAATAAGGTAAATTTACAGAGCTAGGTATGTGTCCGCTTCTTAATCCTTTTCGCGGTTCAACTTCCAATCCATTAAACCGATTTTCTGACCGAGCATCCAATACTGATATATTATCATTGCTAATAGTCGCAGATACATCATGATAATCACTTATACAATTTTGATTAAATTTTGCTGTAAAATTGCCATTCTCACTTCTATACCTTGTTGCTTTTTCCAGAGGTAGTTTTGCTTTTTCCCATTCAGGTAAACCTCCATCCAAAACTGCAATATTATGATGTCCCATAGTTTTAAACATCCACCACACTCTTGGACTGGAATAAACACCCAACTCATCATAAACTACAATGGCGCTATTATTATTTACACCTAACTCTCTTGTAGCTTTAGTAAACTTCTGAGGTGATAACATCGTATTCGGTAATTCAGAAGTTTGGTCACTAAAGGTATTTTTGATATCTAAAAAACGAGTGTTTTTGATTTGTTGTTTTTCTGATAATTCTAAAGAAATATTAGTAGCCGTAATCTTTTTTATAGTCGCATTTAAAATTATCAAGTTTGATGCCTCTAAATTCTCATAAAGCCAATTTACGGAAATTAAAGGTGAATTAATTTTTAACATTGTTTATCTGATAAATTTCTAATTACAATCAATAACGCATCTATTTGAAGAGATTCTTCGCTTCTCCCGTTCAGATAGTCCCGATAGCTATCGGGATCGGGATCAGGATTCGCTCTGAATGACAACTTTTAGATTTGAGATTTAAGCTTCTTCAACTGTTTTACGAAGTCTTGCCCGTCTATTAAAAGCTTGTAATTTATCTAGTACTGTGGCCTCAACAAAGTCAATTACCTTTACCTGAAGTTTTGTTTTATAAACTCTATTGATATAAGTAATTCCACCCGGGCTCATCACATTGACCTCAACTAATTTACCTCCAATTACATCAATCCCTACAAAGTATAATCCGTCATTAACCAATTTAGGGCCTATTTGTTTACACAGTGCTTTTTCTTCTTTGGTTAATGTATGTTTCTGTACTGAACCACCAGCTGATACATTTGAACGATGATCATCACTTCCCGGCACTCGTTTCATTGCACCAATGGGTTCTCCATTTAATAATAAGATTCTAATATCTCCTTGATCGGCACCTTCAATATAATCTTGTAGGATCACATAATTTGAAGTGCCATCAGAATTAAAGATATAAAAATCAAGCAATGAATTAATACTGGTCATTGCCGATTTTTCAATCAAAATAACGCCAGAACCTCCAAAACCATTCAACGGTTTTAAAATCATTTTATCAGCTTTCGATTCTTTTATTTGTTTGATTAAATATTCTTTATTCTTAGAAACATGTGTTGAAGGAATAATATTACTGTGTGAATCACCAAAAGCAGCAGTATATAGTTTATTGTTAGCCTCTCGCATACCTCTCAATGAATTCATAATAAACACATCTTCTTTAACTGAATCTAAAAAATTCAGCATCAAAGGGTCTAAAGGTGGGTTTGCGCGCATAAAAATGACATCAAACCCTGCTAAAGGCAACATTTCTTCACGTAATTCGGCTTTTTTATAAAAAGATTTTAATCCGCTAGGTACTTTTTCCATCCTACCTATCACAGTACAAAAAGCATTGGTTACACTATTACGAATAGTTAAGTTTGCCGGAGCACACAAAGCAACTCCATGACCTCTTCTAACACACTCTTTAATGAGCGCTAAACTGGTATCATTTTCCGGGTCTATTTGTTCCCATGGATACATTAAAAAACAGATATTCATCTTTCTGTTGAGTTATTGTTATTTTTATTGAGTTATAAGGCACAGTTAAGAAATAACTGATACATTTTTAGCTTGTTCTTTTGCCCTTTTACTGCGTTAAAATCTTCAACTATAGCGATGCTATGCTTGAAAATTTTGCCTTGAAAAAGAATAAAATTACTTCGCTAATTCTGCACCATTTATTTCTTAACAGTGCCTAAGTTAATTCTTTATTTGAATTTAATATTTTTCATCTTTTCACTGCCAACTGAATACTGAAAACTGCCTACTCTACCTTAGGATAATCATCATCCCAATCTTTTACATGTGGTTCTCCTAATTTTCCAACTGATTTAGCTACAACCATAGATACAGTTGCATCACCCGTAACATTAACTACCGTTCTACACATATCCAACGGTCTGTCAACCGCAAATATCAATGCTAAACCTGCTTCAGGAATCCCTGCATAACCCAATACACCTACTAACATCACCATCCCCGCTCCCGGTACAGCGGCACTACCAATAGAGGCTAAAGTAGCCGTGGCAATGATACCTAATTGTGTACCAAATTCTAAATTCATACCAAAGGCCTGTGCAATAAAAACTGCTGCTACGGCTTGATATAAACTTGTTCCATCCATATTTATAGTAGCACCAATTGGCAATACAAAACTTGAAACTTCCTCTTCTACCCCTAAATGTTCTGTCACTCTTTCCATAGTAACTGGTAAAGTTGCCGCGCTAGAACTAGTTGAGAATGCCAATAATTGCGCAGGCGATATCCCTTTCATAAAAAAAGTAGGTTTCTTTTTAGTGAATAAAAACACGATTAAAATATAAATTACAATCATGAGCATCAATCCTAATACAACAGTTAATGCATACCAAGCTAATGCTTTAAATAGATCTATACTGGGCGATTCGACGACCAAAGCAGCTAACAATGCAAATACTCCATAAGGAGCCGCTAACATAATTAAATCGACCATTTTTAAGATCACTTCATTAAATCCATCAAAGAATTTTTTAACAGTTTCTCCTTTTTCTTCAGGTATTAATATCAATCCTATTCCGAAAAAAACTGCAAAAAATATCACTTGTAACATATTACGATTACTAGTTGTAGCAGCAAAAATGTTTTGAGGTACTAAGTCTTCTAAAGCTTGTAACGGACCGCTCTCCTTTTGCATTTTAGCAGATTCTTTATATTTGGTAGTGCTACCACTATAGTTCTCTACCATTTCTATTCTGGTAGTTTCTGTAATTGAATTACCGGGTTTAATAATATTCACTAAGAGTAAACCTATAGAAACTGCAATTATAGTGGTAGTGATATAAATCCCTATAGTTCTACCTCCCATTTTAGATAACTTTGAAATGTCTTTTAAATCTGACACCCCTTTAATAAGTGCAGCTAAAATTAAAGGAATCGCTATCATTTTTAATACATTGATAAATATTTTACCAAAAGGTTTTATCCAGTCTTGAACAAGTTCTTTACCTCCTTCAAAGTTTGTCATTAATACTCCGGCGAGCACACCTAAAACCATTCCTAATAATATTTGCCAATGCAATGCTAATTTTTTCATCAATTTGGGTTTAAAATTTGTTGAAAGATAAAAAAATATGTTCAAATAAAAAATTAGTCATTATCTTGAGGTTATTTAAAAGAGTTTTATAATTTAGTAATAAATTGTATATTGTAACTCAATTTATTAATCATTAAAACAAACAAAATGGCAAGTATTTTCGACTTATTAAACAGTGATATTGGTAAAACTCTAATCAGTGGGGCAAGTCAACAATTAGGGCACGACCAAAAAACAACTACAACAGCATTAGGTGCAGCATTACCTTTAATTTTAGGAGCTATGAAAAATAATGCTAAAACTCCTGAAGGAGCTGCAGGCTTATTAAGCGCATTAGGTAATCAAAAACATGGAGGTGGTATTTTAGATAACCTCGGTAGTGTTCTCGGCGGAGGTGGTATCGATGACGATGTAATGCAAGACGGTGCCGGAATTTTAGGACATGTATTTAGTGGTAGGGAACAAAATGTAGCAAGTGCAGTAAGTAAATCTAGTGGTGTAGATATGGGTTCTGCAATGAATATTTTAAAAGTTGCAGCACCATTTATTATGGGATATTTAGGTAAACAAACACGTCAACAAGGTGTTTCTAACCAAAGTGGACTTGGTAGTTTATTAGGTGGAATGTTAGGCGGTGAAAGTAATCAACAACAAAACATGGTAGAACGTTTATTAGATTCTGATGGCGATGGTAGTATTATTGATGATGTTGCCGGAATGATCTTAGGTGGTGGTAAGAAAGGTGGACTTGGCGGATTGCTAGGTGGACTTTTTGGCAAATAAATAATCACAACAAATCAATTGAAAACCATTCGTTTAAGATGAATGGTTTTTTTATGAAATATTTTGAGCAATTCTATGGCATTATCTCTAATTTTGCAACCTAAAATGGAAAAATTAAAGAAACGCTGGGGATTAAGTTCAAATTGGCAGATACTAATTATTATTTTTGTATTTAGTATTACCGGTTCTTCCTCCTTGTTTGTTGCAAAACCCATTATTAAAGCTATTGGAATCACCAAAGAGAACTTACATATAATTATTTACTGGATTCTTTATGTTCTAATCGGATTTATTTTTTACCAAATTATGCTCGTTTTATTTGGATGGTTATTTGGACAATTCAAATTCTTTTGGAATTTTGAAAAGAAAATGTTGTGTAGGTTTGGTTTAAGTCGTTTTTTTAAATGAACTTATCTTGAGTTATGATATTTAAGCGAACTCCGAGGATTTAGGGATGTTTTTGTTCTCTAATGATGTACTTTTTTAGTAGCATAGCCATAGCTACGGTGCGAAAAAAAGACAAAATTAGAGGATAAAATGATGATTTTGTAGGTAATAGCATAACTCCAGATAAGTTCAAGAAGAATAAAAAAAGGTTACCAATTTTGAAACCGACTATCCCAGAGGCAGAGGGGATGTTTCGCCTCCCGTTAGTTATCGGGATCATACCCAGTCAAGCTAGGCACAAACTTTGGTTTCAGGGTTAACCGTCCCGACCGTTCGGGATAGGGGTGTTTTTTTCGATTAAAGAGCAATGTTTAAAATAAACCTAGACTTTTCCTTTTTTAATTAGAAACTTATAGATCCATGTTAATGTAAAGGTTGGAATAATGTCTAAGCCTGGTATTATTTCTTCAAAGAATGCCACTGTTCCTCCTATTTTTCCTTCTACACCTTTATACATTTTATAAACCAATAATGCTGATACAGGTGCCCAAATCACATCACTAAATTCACCAATACCAGGAACAGCAAATGACAACATTCCTATAGCATCAAACAGCAAGCCCATTATTAATAATAAATATTTTCTTTCTTTTTCTGGTTTAGTCATTTTTGAAATTTTATTTATACATAGTATAGCAACAAGAATGCCATTTTTAAGAAAGTTTAGAGCTTATTAGTTTTAAAAACTCATTACGAGTTTCCATTTTTTTAAAAGCGCCTCTAAAAGCTGAAGTTGTAGTCACTGAATTCTGCTTTTGTACACCACGCATCATCATACACATATGTGAGGCTTCTATTACCACGGCCACACCTTGTGGTTTTAAGACATTATTGATTGTATTTACAATTTGATCCGTCAAACGTTCTTGCACTTGTAATCTACGAGCGAAAATATCGACTACACGTGGTATCTTACTCAAACCCACTATTTTACCATCAGGTATATAGGCTATATGTGCTTTTCCGAAAAAAGGCAATATGTGATGTTCACAAAGAGAATACAACTCTATATCTTTTACGATAACCATTTCACTATAGTCTTCATCAAATAAAGCAGATTTCAATACTTTTTCAGCATCCAAATCATAGCCTTGTGTTAAATACTGTATCGCTTTAGCGGCTCTTTCTGGTGTTTTATGAAGTCCTTGTCTTTTAAGGTCTTCACCTATACTATCAATAATTGATTCATATTTTTGTTTAATATCGTCAGTAACTTCTATATTATATTCTTCAAATTTTTGATAAGACATAATCTATAGTTTTAAAATGGAAAGATATAAAATTATACGGTACAAAATTTTGGATGGAATTATTGTTATCTAACTAAAGAGACATAAGATTGCCGCTCTAAGACTAAAGATAAATGAGATCCCGCTCTTCAGCGGAATTAGTTCAACTGGCTACTTTAAATTCGTCCACCTTAGGTGACTTTTTAAAGTAGAGTTTCACTAAAAAGAAGATTTGCTGAAAAATGAATTCCAACAAATCTTCAAACCAAAAATCAACCAAATTTTTATTCGCAGGGCAAAAGCCAAAAATTAGAAATGGCTAATACTTTATTTCTTTAATTTATTTTTATATTTTTTGATAAACTTATCTAATTTAGGATTGATTACCATTCGGCAATAACCTTCATTTTTATTATTATTATAATAATCTTGATGATAATTCTCAGCCGTAAAATAATTGTTTATTGCAGTTATTTCAGTGACAATCTTATCATCAAATATTTTTTCATTTTCTAAGTCAGCTATCATCTTTTCAGCTTCTTTTTTTTGCGATTCGTTATGGTAAAAAATTGCCGATCTATATTGTGTTCCAACATCTGCTCCTTGTCGATTCAATGTTGTTGGGTCATGTGTATTAAAAAACACATCTAACAATTCTCTAAAGCTGATTATCTCAGGATTATATATTAATCGAATAACCTCGGCATGTCCTGTTTCTCCAGTACAAACCGCTTTATAAGTAGGGTTTTTAACTTCACCTCCTGCATAACCCGACTCAACTTTTGTTACACCTTCTAATTGTTCAAAAATTGCTTCAGTACACCAAAAACATCCGTTACCGAAAGTGGCCGATTCTAATCCATTCATAGGTTCTGAATTTTGTATTATTTTTTTGCTTTCTACTTTTTTACCGGCAGATAAATTACACGATAATAAAGTGAATATAAAAACAAAATAAATACTTTTTTTAACCATCTTATTTTCGGTTTATATATAAGACGGCTTAATTAGTATTTTATTACAGCGTTAGGAAAACTTTAACACTAATTACGTGGTATTAACTTTCGGGGGAATTGAATTAGGCTTTCAGTACCATTTTTACCAACAGTTGCTACTCCAAATAAATAGTTATCAATTACAATATTTTGAAGTGTATAATCGGTTACTTTACCTACAAAACGACTATGTTGCCATTGTGGTGAAGTAGTATCTCTCCAATATACTTTATAACCAATTACATTGTTATCATTAACAGCATCCCATTTTAACCTTGTAGATGGTTGTACAACACCACCAATCATTATATTTTTAGGTTCTGGTGATGCAGATGCAAGCGATGCTAATGTCAATGCATTCACAGCAGTCAGTTTTGCTGCATATTCAAAATTGACCGATTCAATAACATCACCATAATTGATTCCGTTTTCGGTACGGATATCTTGATGCTGTTCATTATAATTTTCATGTGTTTCCATAATGCGAACCCCAGTAAAACCGGCATCGTTAAAAGGTCTATGATGCCCTCCTCTACCAAACCTATCTAATCTGTAGATCATTATGGCATCTAGATTGGTCATATAATCATCTGTTAATTTATCAATATATCGTGCTAATTGTCTTGACGGACCATCAATCTCTCCTCCGTAATAACGCATCATTCTTCGTTCTTTTTCTGTTGCTTCCATAGAAATAGCTTCTGAAAAAACTCTAAAAGTACTATTATCTATCACGCCATCAATACCTTTAATATTACCGATCATATCATTATTCAGCACACCAACGATATCCCAACCTTGATCTTTAGCAACTTTTGCCATATACTGTCCGCCATACAAGCCTTGCTCCTCTCCCGAAAGTCCGACATAAATGATGGAAACCGGGAATTTATATTTGGTTAATACTCTGGCAGCTTCTAATGTACCAGCCATTCCAGATGCATTATCATTCGCACCCGGAGAATCTGAAGTGAAATTATTAGGGTCGGAAACTCTTGAATCTATATCACCAGACATAATTACATAACGATTAGGATGCTTTATACCACGCTGAACTGCCAATACATTGACCACCCAGGTATCTTTAATGATTCTTCTATCATTTTTGGGCACTAAGTTCCGTTGAAAATTTACTTCTAAGCAGTTATTACAATTACTTGAAATAGTTTCAAACTCCGATTTTATCCAACGTCTTGCTGCGCCTATACCTCGAGTTTGAGAAAGCGTATCTGATAAAGTATGACGGGTACCAAAGTTTACTAATGTGCGAATGTCTTTTTCTATACGTTCTGCTGAAGGAGCAGTAGCTATTTCAGTAAGCGTTTTAGAGATTTTGCTTTGCGCAAAAGAAATTGATGTGATTAAGAGAAGTAAAAGTGTAAATTTAGTTTTCATTTTAAGTTTGGTTAATTATCTATAAAAACGATATAAAGAATGAATGATGAAAATTACAAAGAAATAATTATATTAGACGAACAAAATAGATTTACATTATGAGAAAAATTACACTATTGCTCTTTTTTTTAATTTCATTTACTTTTTTTGCACAAAATGACAATACACCTAAATTTTGGGACAACGTTCGTTTTGGAGGCGGATTTGGTTTAGGATTTGGATCTAACAGTACTACGATTGCCATTTCACCAAGTGCTATTTATGAGTTTAATGATATGTTTGCGCTCGGATTAGGAGGAAGCTATTTATATGCAAAAAATAATGATCTAAAATCAAATGTTTTTGGTGCCGGTATTATCTCATTGTATAATCCCATACAAGAATTTCAGCTTTCTGCTGAATTTGAGCAATTATTTGTCAATCAAAAATTACCAGGTTTTCCAGATGCTAATTTTGATTATCCTGCTTTGTATTTAGGCGGTGCTTATAGAATTGGCTCTTTTTCTGCCGGTCTTAGATATGATGTATTATTTAATGACAACAGAAGTATTTATGCTTCAGCTTTTTCTCCTATTTTAAGGTTTTATTTTTAAGCCCTTTGTCATACCTGCGCAGGCAGGTATCCATACTGAGTTCATAAAAAATCAATCAACTAATAAGTCATCAAACCAGTCTTTAGATAAGTCATTCCAAGGTTTATTATTTTCCTCTATCAATTTCACTTTCCAATCTCTCTTCCATTTTTTCATATTGTTTTCTCTAATAATAGCTTCTTTTACATGTTGAAAGGTCTCAAAATATACAAGTTTATTAACACCATATTTTTGAGTAAACCCTTTCTTTATTCCTATTTTATGTTCATAAATTCTACGCTGTAAATCATTAGTCACTCCAATATAAAGTGTCCCTCTTATTTTACTTGCTAAGATATAGACATAATATTGATGTATGGTTTTCATTTATTTTGGTTAGTCTGGATTCCTGCCTGCGCAGGAATGACAAACAATCTAAAACTCTAACTTATTTATTGTATCTATCAATATATCAAGCATTTCATTCGTAAAGTCTAAATGTGTGACCATTCGTAATTTACCTTGTCCCATATCTGAAAGTAATATACCTTGCTCTTTTAACTTATCAATAAAAATAGTTTCGTTAACATTATCTTCAGTGTAAAAAATAATAATATTGGTTTCTACAGGTTCTACTTTTCTAATAGCTGGAGAATCCTTTAAAATTTCAGCAATTTTTTTAGCTTTACTATGGTCTTCAGCTAATCTTTCTACATGATTATCCAACGCATAAATTCCGGCAGCAGCCAAATAACCAACTTGACGCATGGCTCCTCCAAATAATTTTCGAATACGTAGCGCTTTTCTAATATGTTCTTTTGTACCTAATAAAACAGAACCTATAGGGCAACCTAATCCTTTTGACAAACAGATAGATATGGTATCAAACAATTCTCCATATTGTTTTGGGTTTTCATTCTTTGCCACTAAAGCATTAAACAATCTCGCTCCGTCTAGGTGGAATGATAAACTATACGCATCACAAACTTGTTTTACTCTTTTAATCTCGTTAATATCCCAACAAGCACCACCGCCTTTATTTGTAGTATTTTCAATACTGACCAATCGTGATTTAGCGACATGAATATTGTTAGGATCGTTTATTAATTCTTCAACCTGTTCTGCTGTAAACATTCCTCTATTTCCATCGATCAGTGCAGATGAAACTCCTGAATTTGCAGCTGCGCCTCCTCCTTCAAAATTATAGATATGTGCCCATTTATCACAAATTAATTGGTCACCCGGTTGTGTATGCAATTTTATAGCTGCTTGATTTGCCATAGAGCCAGAAGGAAAAAACAATGCATCTTCTTTTCCAAATAATATTGCCATTTTTTCTTGTAATTGTTTTACTGTTGGGTCGGCATTAAAAACATCATCACCAACTTTAGCATTAAACATAGCTTCTAACATGCCTTTTGTTGGTTTGGTAATGGTGTCGCTAAGTAAGTTTATAATCATAAATTTATAATTTAAAAATTTCTTCTTAATATTCTTTGGGTAACAGTATATTCTTAAAGTCTATACTGTCACACTGAGCGCAGTCGAAGTGCTTGATAATTAAATATTAGGTTTATACTTGTAATGTGTTGCATTTCTGCATTCAGAAAGTATGAGTAACATATCAAAATTCCCTTCTATTAATGCTTGTTTTTTCGCCCTAGTCCATCCTTTAATTTTCTTTTCAAAATAAATTGCCTGAAGCACATCATTAAATTCTTGATAAAATTCTAAAGATAGAGGTCTTCTTTTATATGTATAACTATCTTTTTTATAACCTAATTGATGCTCATTAAATCTTTTGTCTAAATCATTAGTAATTCCTGTATAATAAGAATTATCTGAGCATTTAAGAATATAAACATAATAACTATACATTTTTGAAATTATTCATTTAGGGCTTCGACTGCGCTCAGCCTGACAGTTGACATATTTTATTTAGGAGTATCACTCCATACCAATTGGTGAGCCATCTGGTATTTTAGGTGCTTTGATTCTCTTAAACTTAGACGGATCCTTTTTAAAACTCTCAATACTTTTGATCAACTCCAAATCATATATCTTTTGAACACCATTTGATTTATTATCCCTTAATAAAGTAGCTATTTTATGCAATTTAGAATTTACAATGGCATTGACTTGTTTGTATGAATTATCATTGGCA
This sequence comes from uncultured Flavobacteriaceae bacterium, assembly GCA_964463085.1. Taxonomy (GTDB): domain Bacteria; phylum Bacteroidota; class Bacteroidia; order Flavobacteriales; family Flavobacteriaceae; genus Aureibaculum. The sequence continues at coordinate 36,063 of CAYXAZ010000006.1, forward strand.
GCAAGGTAAAACAACTGATTCAACACTTGATTATTTACTACATTTTGCAATTCTTGATAATAGGTATCCTTATAGTTTTTATTAAAGGATCTCTCTATTAAAGTGTTAATTACTTCATCTAACCCTAATTGACTATTATTTAAGCTTTTATGCTGTATCAAACGTGAAGCTCTTTCAGGATGTAATAATAGTGATAATGTCATCTCAGAAGCAGTCTCAACTACCCCGAAAGGATCAAAAGTAACGCCGTTTTTACTCTTAAATGATTCTCTACTTCTGCCATAACCCATTGCTCTTGGTGGGAATAACTCTAATACTCGCTTCGGAACAACAATCGTATTTATATCAATGGTTTTTAACAAGGTTTGCAACGCTTTTCGTTCTGTTTGTCCATCAATACGTTTTACTATAGTTTGATTATCACCTTTTGTTGCGTAATTATAATCTAATCCACCTATTAACTTAGAAACAGCTTCGGTTTGGTATCTGTGAAAGAAGTACAAGGGTACAAAAACATCTTCTAATACCGAATAGGGTTCAGAAGATTTGATATTGTCAGCTGAAAAATTCTCGATAGCATTTTTCCGAATAGTCAATATATTATTTAACTCATCTGAAAGGTCACTTCCATTATCCCATAAATGTCCATAAGCATGAGCACCTCCTTTTGGTCTTGCATCTTGATCTGAAATATAACGTAATCCTTTGGCAAAAGCATCATTCAATATTTTCTGCAATTGATTCTCTTCGTCATTGACAAATTCTCTATATGCATAGGCTACTGTAACTTTATCCCATTCACCTATTCCAACACTATAAGCATCCGAGAAATCAATCTTATTATCTTTTAAGCTTAATTTGGGGTGTGGATAATCCATCACAGAAGCTCTGTCATTCATACTGGCTGCAAAATTATGTGCAAACCCCAAGGTGTGCCCTATTTCGTGCGCAGATAATTGACGAATTCTAGCCAATGCCATTTGCAACGCAAAATCGTCATCCGTATTTTTATTAGCATACGGAGCTTGCAAAGCTTGTGCAATTAAAAAATCCTGACGGATGCGTAACGAACCTAAACTTACGTGTCCTTTAATAATTTCGCCTGTTCTCGGGTCAGAAATACTACCTCCATAACTCCATCCTCTTGTGGAACGATGTACCCATTGAATAACATTATAGCGTACATCTAACGGGTCTGCACCTTCAGGAAGCATTTTAACCAGAAACGCATCTTTGTATCCTATGGCTTCAAAAGCTTGATTCCACCAACGTGCACCATCCAATAATGCAGATCTAACAGGTTCAGGAGCACCTCTGTCTAAATAGTAAACAATTGATTCTTTTGCTTCACTTACAATTGCTAAAGGGTCTTTCTTTTCAAGTCGATGACGGTAAATAAATCGCTTTACAATTGATTGGTTTATGGGTGTGGCGTAGTCTAAATATGACATCGGATAACATCCTGAACGCGTATCGTATACTCTTGACTTATAGTTATTATCGGGTAATTCAACAAAGGAATGGTGTTGAAATACAGTTATTGACGTTGCATCCGGTGTAACACTTCTGATATTATAACCTTTTGGTTTACCTTTAAATGTCAATAACACATCAAACTCCACATTTTTAGGAAATGCTTTTGTGCGTTCTAAATTAAAAGCACTTCTCGATTTATCTAAACTATACGAACCTTGTTTATTTTGCTCTAGTCTATTTGTTACTCCGTGTGCATCTCTCATAAAAAAATCAGTAGCATCTACCAGATACTTACCTTTCTCTTGTTCTTTAATAACAAAACCATGTAATACTGATTTTGCAAAAGCCTCTACAATTGATTTTCGTTCATCATCATTTTTTGTTATTGCTCTGTATCTCAGATTAGGCTGAATTAACAATAGTTTATTCCCTGCTTTTTGGAATTTTACCACGACACCATCACCCAATTGTCCTCTATCTAAACCAATATCATTAGAACCTACACCTTCTGATAAGGAACGTACATATAAAAATTCGGTGTTTAATTTCTCAACTTCAAGGTATAATTTGTCATCATTAACATCATAATAAAAAGTGAAATACCCGTCATATTTGGTAACTCCGTCTTTGTCTTTAAAAAATTGCGAAAATCCATTCTGAAAAATGGAAAATGCAATGAAGAATAGGGTTAGTTTTTTCATTGTATAAAATATTTGGTTTAGTTAATTAGCTAGCTAATTTAATAAGAATTTTAATACTTTTTAATGAACTTAAGATTTTTAACAACTAATATTTGAGTTGTAATTTTAAAGCTTATTTTTGTTGCACATGATTACACAAGAAAATATAAAAAATATTTCTGAAAGAGTTGAAAAGCTCAAAAGCTACCTACATATAGATCAAAAACTCATTGAAATTTCTAATGAGGAAGAGAAAGCTTCTAATCCTGATTTTTGGAACAAGCCAAGAGAAGCTGAAGTCTTAATGAAATCTTTACGTTCAAAAAAAAAGTGGGTAGAAGATTATACATCTGTTGTAACAGATAGTGAAGAGTTACAAATACTCTACGATTTCTATAAGGAAGGTGAAGCTTCTGAAGAGGAAACAATGAATAGCTATAATAAAACCATTACACTTTTAGAGAGCCTAGAATTCAAAAACATGTTGTCTGATGAAGGAGATAACCTGAGCGCTGTGCTACAAATTACAGCTGGGGCAGGCGGAACCGAAAGTTGTGACTGGGCAGCCATGCTAATGCGTATGTATTTGATGTGGAGCGAAAAACAAGGATATAAAATGAAAGAATTGAATCATCAAGCGGGTGATGTTGCCGGAATAAAAACAGTTACCTTAGAAATTGATGGCGAATTTGCTTTTGGCTATTTAAAAGGCGAAAATGGTGTACATCGCTTGGTACGTATCTCTCCATTCGACAGTAATGCAAAACGACATACTTCTTTTGCTTCGGTTTATGTATATCCTTTAGCGGATGATAGTATTGAAATTGATATCAATCCTGCTGATATTTCGTGGGATTTTGCTAGATCTGGTGGCGCCGGAGGTCAAAATGTAAATAAAGTTGAAACCAAAGCTATACTGACACACCATCCTTCGGGAATTGTCATTCATAATTCTGAAACACGTTCTCAATTAGAGAACAGAGAAAAAGCAATGGTCATGTTAAAGTCACAATTATATGAAATAGAACTGCAAAAACAACGTGAAAAACGCAATGAAATAGAAGCCGGGAAAATGAAAATTGATTTTGGCTCACAGATTAGAAACTATGTAATGCATCCATACAAATTGGTAAAAGATGTTCGTACTGCACATGAGACAGGTAATGTTGACGCTGTAATGGATGGTGATATAGATGGATTTTTAAAAGCATTTTTGATGGCTGCAGGGCAAAAAGAGAATTAGTTGGCAGTAAGCAATGGCAGTTGACAGTCTAAAAATAAAAAATTATGAATAAAATAAATACAATAATATTTGACCTAGGAGGCGTGCTGATCGATTGGAACCCTAAATATGTGTATAGAGAAGTGTTTAATGGTGATGAAGAAAAAGTAGATTGGTTTTTAAATACAATTTGTACGCATAGCTGGAACGAAGAACATGATGCCGGGAGATCAATTAAAGACGGAACTGAATTATTGATAAAGGAATATCCTCAATATGAGGAATGGATTCGTACATATTACAATCATTGGGCTGATATGTTGGGAGGTTCTATAAAAGAAGGTGTAGCAGTACTAAATAAAATCAAACAAGCGAACACATGTAAACTATATGCACTTACTAACTGGAGCGCAGAAACCTTTCCTGTAGCTTTAGAGCGCTATGATTTCTTACAATATTTTGAAGATATTGTTGTTTCCGGTGCTGAAAAAACAAGAAAACCATTCGCAAAAATTTATGAAATTATTTTAGAACGGTATCAGTTAATTGCTTCAACCTGTATATTTATTGATGATAATTTAGAAAATGTTGAAGCAGCCAGAGCCATTGGTATGAAGGCTATTCAATTTAAAAACAGTCAGCAACTCACTCATGAATTGAATCATTTGGGAGTTCACTTTTAAGAATTCCATACTTTATTTTTAGGCGCTTTACACCCCACTCTTTTGCTTTTTTGACATCTATACCCATGTAAATATCAATCTGATTTCTTTTACGCCTGTGCATTTTATCTTTTACCAGATATATACTATCAAGTCCTTCAATTTTAATAGGCGTATTATGTTTTAAACCAAGTCTTAATAGATCTCGAGATACAGCAATACTTTTCATGCCTGGTTTTAAGCTATCACCCCAAGCAGCAATACTAGGGTTTCCTGAGGTTTGTGCTCGAGTAGAATTATAGGCTGTTGCTTTTACTGTAATTTCTTTCCAAATGTATTTATCAGGTTCTTTAGATTTACAAGCTATGAGTTGTGCTAGAATAAACAAAAAAAAGTACTTAATGTGACTATTATCGAGTTGCATTTTCTAAATTATAAAGGTGTTATTTTAAACTTAAATGTATCATTTGTGGTTTTCTGTGCCAATTTATTGATTGCATCATCTGTTAATTGTAAAATTCTGGGATAACCACCTGTAACCTGACAATCGCGCATTAGCACTATTAACTTACCGGAAGGTGTTAGTTGAACAGTTCCGGGCAGTACTACAGAAGTTAACATAGAAACTAACTTATTAGTTATTAATTCTTCTAATTTATAGCCCATTCTGTTATTTTCTTTAGAAATTGTAAACATAGTCTTGTTTAGCTTCTCTCTTTGTTTTATATCTAATAATTCATATTCCGGTCCGGCATAAGCTTCAATAGTAGTAGTTGTAAAATGCTGTTTATTAATTTTTACAGAGGAAAATGACTTTGAAATTTTAGATCTATTCACATTTATTGGCAATATATCATTTTTCTTGAGAACATATTTATCTGTTATTCCTTTATAAAAACTTCTACTATTTAAAACTACATCTGTTTGAAATCCTCCGCTTATAGATAGATAGCATCTTACTCCATAAACGGGTTTATCAAAAGTTAAAATGTCTCCTTTACTAATTTCAATTGGTGAATTTAGTGTTATACTTTTACTATTTAATTTTGGAAATAAATTAGCTCCTGAAATACATATAATAGTCTGATTTTCAAATAATAATTTACATCTACCTAAAGTAATTTCTAGAATAGCATCTGTATTATTATTCATTAAAATATGGTTTGCTAGCTTAGCGGAATATAGATCCATTGCTCCGGAAACCGGCACACCAATACTGCCAAATCCGAATCTACCCAGGTCTTGAATTGAAGTATAAAAACCGGATAAAAGCACCTTAATCATTTTGCAATTCTTTTTCTAATTGATAATACCCAATCTTTACTTGGGTTTCTATTTGTTGATATTCGTCTAAACTAATTGGAATGAAATTCACCATATCACCAGATTTAGCAAAACAAGGTTCATTTTTTGTAGCATCAAAAAAGGAAATGGGAGATTTCCCAATAATATTCCAGCCTCCGGCACTATTTTGAGGATAAATTCCTGTTTGAGAACCTCCGATACCTACTGAACCTTTTTCAATAACTAGTCTCGGGTTCGATTTTCTATCAAAATTCAATTTTTTATCTAAACCTCCTAAGTATAAAAATCCGGGTAAAAAACCAATAAAATACACAGTGTAAATTACAGTAGAATGCATGCTAATAATCGAGTCAATATCTATTTCTTTTTTTGCAGAAATTTCTTTTAAATCAAGTCCGAATTTCAGATCATAACAAACCGGAATTTTCCAACAATAATTTTTAACCTCAAATTGTAAAAAAGTGCTCTTATAAATCGATTTTAAGGTTAAAATTTCATTATAGATTTTTTTTATAGTATAATCATAAATTACTGTTAATGAGTTGTATGTGCTGATTAAATCAACTATCACTTTAATATCATTTTGAAGGATTTTATTTTTAAAAAAAGTGATATTTTTTAGGATATTTCTATCAATTTTAGGAGGCCATTCAATTAAAATAGCATGATTTCCATAAGGCTTATATGTCAAGTTATAAGTACTCAATTATACAATTTTTATTCCGTTTTCAGGTAGTTTTTTATGTATAAATTTTAAGAGGTTTTTTGCATTCGGATTATCACCATGAATACAAAAAGTTTCTGCGATAATTTCTACCTCTACTCCATCGATAGAAATTAATTTTTGTTGAGTTATCATTTTTAATAAATGTTTCATTAAAATTTCTCTACTAACTATCAAAGCATTTTCTTTCTCTCTTGAAGCTAATGTTAAGTCAGTATTATAATTTCTATCTGCAAATGCCTCTACTTTAATTTTTAAACTATTCTCAATAGCTAATTTTTGAATTACTGAATTATATGGAACATACAAAAATGCGTTATTTACAGTATTTTTTACTGCATTTATAATTATTTGAGCTATCTCTTTATTTATAGCAGACAGGTTATATAAGGCTCCATGTGTTTTTACATGGTATAATTTACCTTTTAGTCGCTTTACAGTATCGTTTACCAACATAATTTGGTCTTCTATACTTGATTGTAAATTAGAAGGAGTAATATCTATTATTTTTCTACCAAAGTTCTCTTTATCAGGAAAAGAAGGGTGTGCACCTATCTTAACACCATGTTGCAAGGCTAATTTAATAGTTTCAATGATAGTCTCTTCATTACCAGCATGCGCACCACAAGCGATGCTACAAGAAGACATATATGGCATTAGCTCTGCTTCATTGTCCATACCTTCGCCAACATCACAGTTTATATCTATAGTTTTCATGTGTTTATATTTATTGTTTTTTATTGGTCACATGCTGTTCGCTATTAATCATTTCCTTGGGTGATAAGTTTTTAACATGCTCGTTTCATAATTTAATTTAACTGCTGTTTTATTTACTTTAATAGGATTCCTGCCTAGGTGTAAGCCTGAGATCCCGCTTTTTCAGCGGGATTAGTTCAACTAACAATTTTAAGTTCGTCCGCCAAAGGCGGACTTCTAAAAATTGAGTTTCACTAATTAAACACTTTAAAGATACTTTTTAATCCTAAGAAGATCGTAATGGCTAAAATTATAAATCCAATCGCATTTTGGAGTTTGGTATTCTTAAAATTACCTAATAGTGACTTTTTATTCATAATCCATAATAAAAACCCGGCTATGATTGGTAATAATATTCCATTAGCTACTTGTGCAAACTTGATAATTTCAATAGATTTTATCCCTAAAGATGAAAATAAAACGCCAAGCGATAAAATAAAGATCCAAACTGCTCTGAATTTTTTAGACTTTAAATTTGACTTCCATCCTAAACAACCACTAGCGACATACGCAGCTGCTAACGGAGCTGTAATAGCACTCGTAATACCTGCAGCAAATAAACCAATGGCTAAAAAATATTTAGCAAAACTACCAAATAGTGGCTCTAAGCCTTTAGCTAGATCGGCCGCATTATTGATTTCCTGTGTTTGAATCGCTGCTGCTGAAATAATAATACACATAGATACTACTCCACCTAAAACTACGGCTATTATTGTATCCTTTCTAGCAAATTTCAAATCATTGGTATGCTGCCATTTCTCTTTTGCCAATGATGCATGTAAAAAGAGGTTATATGGCACTACAGTTGTTCCTATTAAGCCAATAATAGTTAAGATGCTATTTTTAGGAAATTTAGGGATAAAAATACCTTTAAAAATTTCTGATAAATTTGGTTTGGTGATCATGGCAGTAATTAAAAAGGCAATACTCATTAAAATAACAAGAGAAACTAAGGTTTTTTCGAGTACTTTATAGTTTCCTATATAGAGTAAAATAAAAGCAATAATACCTATACTGATACTTAATAAGTTAATTGAGAGTCCACCAATTTTAAATGTTGGATTCCCTACAATAGTTTCTAAGCCCAATACACCGCCACTTATATTTCCTGCTTCATAAGCTGCGTTTCCAATTACAATTGCTGAAAGTATCAGTAAAATAGCTAGTCCTCTCAAAAAAGGATTATTAATTTCAGTTCTAATTATTTCAGAGAGCCCTCTTTGTGAAACAATGCCCAATCTTGCAGACATTTCTTGTAATACAATTGTTGCAATTATAGATAAACCCATTGCCCAAAGTAAGGCATAACCAAAATTAACTCCGGCAAGTGTACATATTGTTACTGTACCCGGACCAATAAAAGCAGCAGCTACTAAGGGACCGGGTCCAATATTTTTAAACCATTTGATCATTATCTAATAATGGTTTTTATAAAACCTTAATTCCGCAAAACTTAATTTTGAGAAACTCTGTAATAATCGATTTGAGATTTTTCAAACTTGTGCTTCATTTTAGCTCTAACTAAATTAGCAATTTCGGGAATATCCATAAAGTACTTAGACAGTTTATCTAATAGAGGGTGTTGGTCATTGGTATTAATCTCAATAGTTTCTCCATCAAATAATTCAATTATATAATTATATCGTGGAGTATCATTATATTTTGACCTCTGCACCCAATTTTTATCTATGTCAGCTAACTGACTTCTATTTAGTATCTTTTTTAATTGGTAGGTGTCGTTTTTAGAAATACTTCCTTTAAAATTACCTTTATGGTCATATGTATACATTCTTCCTTGAAAATAAACTGTTCCGTCTATATTAATTTCAATAGACATTGAAGGACAAGTGCCAAAACAGGTAGAAGCATGAAAAGTTATTTTTTTGAAATTCACGCTAGATAACAAATGCCCTCTATTATAAAAAATATACTGTTTTTCTTTAGATAATATACCGTAATTCAATTTTCTGTAATTTTTATCTTCTAAAATAGGTTCAATTACCAATTTATTTTTTTTAAGTTCTTTAATTTTAAACTTAAATTCTTCTGTTCGTAAACTAGAACCTCCAACTCTATAATTGACTTTAAAGGATAATTCTTTATTTTCAATATCAAATAATAGTTGATGTTTGGTCTCACTTAAATTATAGACTACTGAATCTTTAAAAAACCGTAGATAATCTAAGTCTTTATTGACCCATTCTGTCTTAGTTAATAAAAGAGAATCTATCTTAGTTTGCGCATTTACATTAATTACAAAGCACAAAATTATTACAATAATTAAGCTTTTCATATTGGGGAGTGCATTGGGTTGATTACAAATCTAATAAAATTTATCCTAACCAACCCTCTCTATCTAAACTTCTATATTGAATAGCTTCAGAAATATGGTCGGATTCAACACCCTGTGAATCACTCAAGTCAGCAATTGTTCTTGAAACTTTTAATATCCTATCATAGGCTCTTGCTGATAAATTCAGACTTTCCATAGCTGTTTTCAATAACTGTTTAGAATTGTCATTTAAATTACAAAATTTTCTAATTTGTTTTACAGTCATTTGAGCATTATAATGAACGGTATTACTATCAGAAAAACGTTTGGTCTGTAGTTCTCTTGCTTTGGTAACACGCTCTCTAATTACTTTACTAAGTTCGCCTTTTCTTTCATCAGACAACTTATCAAAAGGTACAGGCTGCACTTCTATATGAATATCTATTCTATCTAACAATGGTCCTGATACTTTACTTAAATATCGTTGCATTTCAGCCGGAGATGATGTAACATGACCTTCTGTATCGTTAAAATAACCGCTTGGACTCGGGTTCATACTTGCTACTAACATAAAACTACTAGGATACGTTACTGTAAATTTTGCTCTAGAAATAGTCACTTCTCTATCTTCTAGTGGTTGACGCATCACCTCTAAGACTGTTCTTTTAAATTCAGGTAATTCATCTAAAAACAATACACCATTATGTGATAATGATATTTCACCGGGTTGTGGATAAGCACCACCACCGACCAAAGCAACATCACTAATGGTATGATGTGGTGAACGGAACGGGCGTTGCCCCATCAAACCTGAATTTTCTTTTATTCTACCAACTACAGAGTGAATTTTAGTAGTTTCCAACGCTTCTTGTAAAGTCATAGGCGGCAGAATACTAGGTAACCTTTTTGCTAACATTGTTTTACCTGAACCCGGAGGACCAATTAAAATAATATTATGTCCGCCTGCAGCAGCAATTTCCATACATCTTTTGATAGACTCCTGCCCTTTTACATCAGAAAAATCAAATTCTGGATTCGCTAAATTATCATAAAACTCTTTTCGAGTATCAATAACTAATGGCTCAATAGTTGATCTTCCTTCAAAAAAATCTATAACCTCTTTTATATTCTCAACTCCATATACATCTAAATCATCAACAATTGCAGCTTCTTTTGCATTCTGTTTCGGTAAAATAAAACCTTTAAAACCTTCTTCTCTAGCTTTAATCGCAATAGGCAAAGCTCCTTTGATGGGTTGTAAACTTCCATCAAGCGAAAGTTCTCCCATGATTAAATAATCAGCAATGTTATTGCCTTTGATTTGCGATGATGCTTGTAAAATGCCTATTGCCAATGTCAGATCATAAGCCGATCCTTCTTTGCGTAAATCAGCAGGAGCCATATTTATGGTGATCTTTTTACCGGGAATTTTATATCCGTTATTCTGAAGTGCTGCAGCAATTCGGTAATTACTCTCTTTAATGGCATTATCCGGTAAACCCACTAAATGGTAGCCAATACCTTTATCAATATTGACTTCAACTGTTATCGTAGTAGCTTCTACACCAAAAACTGCACTTCCATAAACTTTTACGAGCATAAATTGTATTCAATTTGTAAATTAGAAGCTGTTAAATTAAGCATTATTAATTTTATTTGACTGAATTAAAACTATTCTTTAATCAACCTAATATGAGAAACTTTTTCTCTTCCTTGAACCTTCAACAAATAAGTTCCTGATGATAAAAAATCTAAATTTAAACTCAAACTGTCATTGGTAAGGACTTCTGTTTTATCAAAAACCAATCTCCCGACAACATCATAACATTGAATTTTCAACTTAGCTGCATCAACCTGTGAAGCATCAATGGTAATTTTTTCAGTAAAAGGATTTGGATAAACGGCAAATCCATTCAAAATAGCATCATTTACTCCCAATACACAACTGTTTAATTGTGCATTTACATTATTTCTGACAGCCGGAAGCAAGTCATACAGTTCATCACCCGGACATTCAGTATTGCCTCCATCTCTGTGACCTGCAATAGTATGCAAATTTAATCCGGAAGAAGCATGAAATGCTATTGCTAAGGGATCAATACTTTTATCACAAGATTTCCATACTAACAAATTTTCTAAGGAAAGTAGCATTACAGTACTCGGCACTACAGTTGAGAAAGTTCCCATAAGTGCCATTCCTGAAGTTCCACTATTCTGTCCTGAAAAATGAGCGCCCCTGGTATCATCAGCACGAGCGTCATAAATATTTCCATTTCTATCTAACAAAAAATTATACCCAATGTCAGACCAACCACGCATATTTACATGATTATTCCATATAGAACGTACTACAGCAGCCCAATCATTTGACGTATTACTACCGGCAGTATGGTGTACTATCAAAAATTTCACATCAGTAGCTACCGGGTTTTGATTTGGAGGACAAGCATTATTAGGACACCAAACATTTCTAGCAATAGTTTCAGGTCTTGAACAACCACAATCTTCAGTTTTTTTTACATTTGTTACTGAAGAGTCCTCTTTTTGAGATTGTTTGGATAAGTATTCTGTATCTTTTGGAAAGTAAAAATTAAAAGTTACATCATCTAATTGAACAGGTTTCTTGAAAATAATTTTTATTTGTGTTTTTGTAATACCTTTATCCAAATAAGACATTGCATACCACGCATCATGCTCATAATTATTTTCATCAGTAGTAAATAATTGCCATTCATTTTGCATGTCTTTATAATAAATGGCATCAATATTTTTATTAATAGATTCACCCTTCAAAGCGATAGAAAAAGCAATAAATGGATTGTTTTTATTTGATTGAACTTGAATTTCATCAGATATAAAGCTTGTTTCATACTTTCTATCAATTTTTAATATCTTAATATCTGATCTCTGGGCATTAAGTATTATGGCATTATTAATTAATAATAAAAACAGCATCAACTTCTTCATAAAGCTCTTAATAGCTAAAATCATTTTACTAAATTAAGTAATTTTAGATTATTCGTATAGAAAGTATATAAATTCTTATTTTTGTTGGAAATCAAAAAATAGTTCACATTGTCCAATTATAAAACCGGTCTTGAATTTGCTAAAAAACAAGATCAATTAGATGAATTATCACACTATAGAGAGCAATTTCATATTCCTAAAGATAAAAACGGAAATAATTGGTTGTACTTTACAGGAAACTCTTTGGGTTTACAACCTAAAACTACACAGACTTATCTACAACAAGAATTAGATGATTGGGCGAATTTTGGTGTAGAAGGGCATTTTGAAGCCAAAAACCCTTGGATGCCTTATCATGAATTCTTGACAGGATCTATGGCAAAAATTGTAGGCGCTAAACCTATAGAAGTGGTAATTATGAATACATTGACCACAAATTTACATCTATTAATGATATCGTTTTATCGGCCTACAAAAACCAAGTATAAAATTGTAATTGAAAGTGACGCTTTCCCATCAGATAAATACGCCGTAGAATCACAATTAAATTTTCATGGATTTGATGCAAATGAAGGTTTGATATTATGGAAACCCAGAGAGGGTGAAGACCTCTTACAAATGAAAGATCTGGAAACCATTTTAGAAGAACAAGGTGATGAGATTGCATTATTGTTAATAGGAGGTGTTAATTATTATACAGGTCAATATCTCGATATAAAGCAAATAGCAACATTGGGTCATGCAAAAGAATGTATGGTCGGTATTGATCTGGCACATGGTGTAGGTAATATACAACCTAACCTACATGATTCAGATGTAGATTTCGCAGCTTGGTGTACTTATAAATACTTAAATTCAGGTCCCGGGAGTTTGGGTGGATTATTTGTGCATGAAAAACATGCACATAACAAAGGCTTAAAACGTTTTTCTGGATGGTGGAATCACAATAAAGAAACACGTTTTAATATGCGGCAACCTTTTGATGTTATGGCTGGTGCTGAAGGATGGCAATTGAGTAATCCTCCCATTCTATCTATGGCAGCAATCAAAGCCTCTTTAGATATGTTCAATGAAGTAGGAATGGATACTTTACGGAAGAAATCAAAAAAACTAACAGGTTATTTTGATTTTTTGATCAATGCCTTGGAAAATGATAGTATTAAAATAATTACACCTTCAAACCCTGAAGAAAGAGGCTGTCAATTATCCATTCAAGTACAACATGCAGATAAAAGTTTACATAAAAAGTTAACAGAAGCTCATATTATTACCGATTGGCGTGAGCCGAATGTGATTAGAGTTGCTCCTGTGCCATTTTACAATACATTTCAGGATGTATATAGAATGGTTGAAATCCTATCCTTAATCCTTTCCGAAGGAAAGGAAACTCAATCTTAATAATAAAACATGAATAGTTTAAATAATAATCCGCAAGAAAAAAAAGTCCTCTCCTTTGGAGAGGGTTTAGGAGAGGATATACTCATCATCGGCGCCGGGCTTTGCGGCTCATTATTAGCTTTACGACTAGCACAACGAGGATATCATGTAAATGTCTATGAAAGTAGACTTGATTTACGAACCACTGATATTTCAGTAGGAAAATCAATCAATTTAGCATTATCAGATAGAGGATTTAAAGCCTTACGTTTAGCAGGCGTAGAAGAAAAAGCAAGGAAGATCTGTATTCCAATGTATGGACGATTAATTCATGATTTAGAAGGAAATACCTTTGCTTCAAATTATTCAGGAAGAGAAGGAGAATATATCAATTCTATTTCAAGAGGTGAATTGAATGGTCTATTACTTACAGAAGCTGATCTATATGATAATTTGACCATTCATTTTAACAATGAATGTACAGCAGTTGACCTTGAAAACAATGTAGCTTCATTTTACAATCATAAAACCAATGAAGACTTTGAAGTAAAAGCAGATGTCATTTTTGGTACAGATGGTGCAGGTTCTGTATTGCGGAAAAGCTATTATTTAGAACGTAAGTTTCTTTTTAGCTTTTCACAAAACTTTTTAACACATGGTTATAAAGAATTGGAGATTCCTGCTTCAAAAGACGGAAATCATTTAATCAGCAAAGACCATTTACATATTTGGCCTAGAGGTGATTATATGTTAATAGCATTACCAAACCTTGATGGAAGTTTTACTGTAACCTTATTTTTAAGTTATGACGAAGACGAATACAATTTTAACAACTTAACAACTGAGAAAAAGATTAGGGAATTTTTTCAAAAGCAATTTCCGGATGCCTTGGAGTTAATTCCGGATATAGCAAGCGAATTTTTTAACAATCCAACCGGGGCATTAGGAACCGTAAAATGTTCGCCTTGGTATTATCAAAATAAAACATTACTAATGGGAGATGCCGCACATGCAGTAGTTCCGTTTTATGGTCAAGGTATGAATGCTTCCTTTGAAGATGTTACTGTTTTAGATGGTATTATTGATGAGCATAATGGTAATTGGGAAACCATTTTTAAGGAATATCAAAAAGCACGAAAAGAAGATGCAGATGCTATTGGAGACTTGGCGGAAGAAAATTATTATGAAATGAGAGACCATGTTTCAAATCCTACCTTTAAACAAAAACGTAACTTAGAAATGATGTTAGAAAAAACATTTCCAACTGAATATTTCTCTAAATACTCTATGGTAACATTTAATGAAGATATTGGCTATAATAAAGCAATGACACGTGGAAGAGCACAAGACAAGGCGGTATTGAATATGATTGCAGATAATGACATTGACCTTACTAGCGATTTAAAGTCTATTTTAGCAAAAGTAAAAGCTGAAACTGATGAAATATTAGATGAGGATAAGGTAGCTGGATTAAAATAAAATTATCATTCCTGTGCAGGCAGGAATCCATTATAAATCAAAACTAAAATTTAAAAGATTCCCTCCTTCGAAGGAATGACACAAAATATGAAAAATAAAGTAACACCAAGAGGAGCCTATCCACACACAAAACGTGTAGGTGATTTTATATTTGTATCAGGTACAAGTTCACGTAAAGCAGATAACAGTTTTGCTGGCGTAGAACAAATAGATGAAATGGGTACAAAACACTTAGATATCAAAGTACAAACACGAGCCGTATTAGATAATATTGCAGCAAATCTTGCCAAAGAAGATGCTACCTTAGCAGATGTTGTAGATGTGACTTCTTTTTTGGTAAATATGAATGATTTTGCAGGTTATAATGAAGCATACTCTGAATATTTTGATGCTGAAACCGGACCAACCCGAACCACAGTAGCAGTACACCAATTACCACATCCTGATTTGGTGGTGGAAATTAAAGTTGTGGCTTATAAAAGAAGTTAAAAGTTAATAAGTAATTGAGTTATAAAATTATCTGGTAGTAGTTATCAGTAGTTAAAAAATAAATAAGTACAAATGTCAATTGAACAAATAATAGCAGCCCTTGGATTAATTGGAATTGGAGGAATAATTCAATCACTAATTTCATATTTCATAAATTCAAGAAAGGTCAAAGATGATTCCAAGCAAGCAACCAAAGAAAAAAGGTATAAGGCTATCATCTTGCTCTCTTATGCATTCGTAAATTATGAAAAAGAGAAAACGAAACTCATAATAAATCGACCAAACATTCAATCTAAAGAAGAGCTATTTAATGAACTAAATGCAGAATGGGTTAATATGTCTTTATATGCATCAGACGGAGTAATATTAAAAATGAAGAATCTACTTGAATCGAATAGTACAGAAGATTATAACATATTAATATTAGAAATGAGAAAAGATTTATATAGTGTAAAGACTAAATTAGGTGCGGATGATTTTAAATTAAACCTGAACTAAAATATACTCATTATAATAGAATGAAACTTAAAAGTAAATAATTGTAAAAACTAAATGTCTCCTCGAGCGCAGTCGAGAGGTCTCTTATGAAAACGTATTATGTTTATATATTAAAATGTTCTGATGGATTGACTTATACTGGTGTAACAAATAATATATCAAGAAGGCTTGTAGAGCATCAAAAAGGATTAAATAAAAGTTGTTTTACATATAAACGAAGACCATTGAAGTTAATTTTTAATCAAGAATTTAATGATATAGAACAAGCTATTTATTTTGAAAAGAAAATTAAAAAATGGAGTGGTAAAAAAAAGATAGCGTTAGCAAATGGTGATTATAATATGATACAAATCTTAGCGGAATGTAGAAATGCTAGTCATTCAAAATACAATCCAGAAACCGAATAAGGTCTCGACTGCGCTCGACCAGACATAGAGAAAGAATAATGAAACAAAATTTAAAAATTCCAATTCAAAATTTTATTAAAGCGTTTGAAGATGTCTTTGATAAAGATTGGGAATATTCGAAAGAAATGATGGGAATTCATGGACAATCTGAAGATCAAAAAATGCTAGATAAAAAATTAGGGTTAGAAATAATCGATATAATTTCAGAAGAAGGTACTTTTTTGAATCCAATGGTTGATGATGAAATAGAAGACTGGGGCAATAGAGGAAGTCTTTTACAACAATATAGGATTCTAAAAAAAATATTAAAAGAAATTGATTGACATAAAAAACTACATAAACGGTAAATTCTCACTTCCCGTCTCTGACGAATGGATAGATAATTACAATCCATCTAACGGAGAAATCTATGGGCAGATTCCAAATTCATCAACAGAAGATGTTGAAGAAGCATATAAAGCTGCAAAAAAAGTATATTCGACTTGGTCAAAAACAACATTGGAAGAACGTAGCAGAATCCTTATCAAGATTTCAGAATTATTAGAAGTCAATATACTACGTTTTGCAGAAGCAGAAAGCAAAGACAACGGTAAACCAATCTCATTAGCAAAAACCGTTGATATTCCGAGAGCTGCAAGTAACTTTCGCTTTTTCGGAAATGCCATTACACAATTTGCCAGTGAAAGTCATGAAAGCATCGGTCAAAATGCTATGAATTACACCTTACGGCAACCCATTGGCGTTGTAGGTTGTATTTCACCTTGGAACCTTCCACTCTATCTCTTTACTTGGAAAATAGCTCCTGCAATTGCAGCAGGAAATTGTGTCGTTGCCAAACCAAGTGAAGTCACTCCAATGACAGCTTACCTTTTGGGTGAGATCTGCAATGAAGCCGGTTTACCAAAAGGAGTTTTAAATATTGTGCATGGACTAGGAACTACAACAGGTCAAGCAATTGTTGAGCATCCAGATATCAAAGCCATTTCTTTTACAGGTGGCACAGCAACCGGAGCACATATTTCCAAAATAGCTGCACCGATGTTTAAAAAATTATCGTTAGAACTCGGTGGTAAGAATCCGAATATCATATTTGCTGATTGTGATTATAATGATATGCTAGAGACTACAGTTCGTTCATCTTTTGCAAATCAAGGGCAAATTTGCCTTTGTGGAAGTCGCATTTTTGTAGAAGAAACTATTTATCATAAATTTAAAGTTGATTTTGTAGAAAAGGTAAAAGAATTGAAAGTCGGGCATCCATCCGAAAAAGAAACAGATATTGGAGCCTTGGTTTCTAAATCGCATCTCGAAAAAATAATACAGTATATTGACATTGCTAAAGATGAAGGCGGAACAATTTTATGTGGTGGTAAAACTATTACAGTCACTGACTGTGAAAATGGATATTATTTAGAACCAACAGTGATAGAAGTATCTACTGATGAATGTCGAGTGAACCAAGAAGAAATATTCGGTCCAGTAGTAACCATGATGCCATTTAAAACTGAAAATGAAGTATTAGAAATGGCAAATAAGGTTAAGTACGGATTATCAGCTACCTTATGGACAAATAATTTAAAACGTACCATGCGAATGAGCAACCAATTGCAAACAGGAATTGTTTGGGTAAATACATGGATGATGCGCGATTTACGTACACCTTTTGGTGGTGTAAAAGATTCTGGTGTTGGTCGTGAAGGCGGATTTGAAGCATTGCGATTTTTTACGGAGGCGAAGAATGTCTGTATAAAGTATTAAAAAGGAAAAACTAAATGTCTCCTCGAGCGCAGTCGAGAGGTTTCTTATGAAAACATATTATGTTTATATATTAAAATGTTCTGATGGATTGACTTATACTGGCGTAACAAATAATATATCAAGAAGGTTTATTGAGCATCAAAAAGGATTAAATAAAAATTGTTTTACTTATAAACGAAGACCATTGGAGCTGATATTTTATCAAGAATTTAATGATATAGAACAAGCTATTTATTTTGAAAAGAAAATTAAAAAATGGAGTGGTAAAAAGAAAATAGCATTAGCAAATGGTGATTATGATACAATACAAATTTTAGCTGAATGTAGAAATGCTAGTCATTCAAAGTATAATCCAGAAACCGAATAAGGTCTCGACTGCGCTCGACCAGACAAAGAACTAAATAGAAAAAATGAATCTAAACTTAAAAAACAAAAACGCCTTAGTTTGCGGAAGCACACAAGGCATTGGTAAAGCTACTGCAATGGCATTAGCAGAATTAGGAGCCAATGTAACATTGGTAGCCAGAAACGAAGAAAAATTATTAGATGTACTTACAGAATTACCGAACACCTATCAAACTCATAATTATATAGTTGCTGATTTTCAAAACCCGAAAGAATTGGGTGAAAAAGTGTCAGAAAGTCTAAAAAAAATAGGTATGTATCATATTCTGGTCAATAATACCGGAGGTCCGAAAGGCGGAGCAGTATTTTCGGCTGATTTAGAAGATTTTGAACAAGCTTTTACACAACATTTAAAAAGTAATCATATTTTGGTACAAGCCGTTGTTCCGGGAATGAAAGAAGCAGATTTTGGAAGAATTATCAATATTATTTCTACTTCTGTAAAACAGCCTTTAGACGGATTAGGAGTTTCAAACACCATTAGAGGAGCTGTAGCAAATTGGAGTAAAACACTTGCCAATGAATTAGGACAATATGGTATAACCGTAAACAATGTGCTTCCTGGAGCCACAGCTACAGAACGTTTGACAGAAATAATAAATAATAAAGCCTTGAAAACCAATACATCTGTTGAAGATGTTTCAAAAGCCATGAAGAATGCGGTTCCTGCTAAACGATTCGCACAACCTGGAGAAATAGCCAATGCTATAGCTTTTTTGGCAAGTGAAGCTGCTGCATATATTAACGGAATTAATCTTCCGGTAGATGGTGGTAGAACGAAATCTCTTTAGTGCTGAACTTGTTTCAGCATCTTATGAATTGGAAAGTAATTATTATCTTTAAAGTTGAACATGAATCATTTGTAATCTACCCCTGATTGAACTTTGCTCTGTAACTTCGTTAAAGCAATGCTTTAATCTCGTTAACCCAAAGGAAAGAAGAAGTATTTCGGAAAATTAGAGTATATTTATTCTTGAAAAAATAAAACAAAAATAACTCAAAACTCTTAACCACCCAGTTATGAGTTCTTTCCCTTTAGGAAGGTTTAGGATGGGCTTTTATCATGAGCAAATTAGTACAACCTATAAATTTTAAAAAATGGATTGACGAAAATCGTCATTTATTAAAACCACCAGTTGGTAATAAAGTAGTTTGGAAAGATGGTGACTTTATTATAATGGTTGTTGGTGGTCCTAATTGCAGAAAAGATTATCACTATAATGAAACACCTGAATTTTTCTATCAGGTAGAAGGCAATATGATATTGAAAATTATGGTTGATGGCAAACCGCAAGACATCCATATCAATGAAGGTGACATTTATTTATTGCCTCCAAAAGTACCGCATTCACCACAACGAGCTGCCAATACTGTAGGTTTGGTCATTGAATATCCAAGACCGGAAGGTATGCTGGATGCATTGGAATGGTATTGTGAAAACTGTAACAATCCTTTGTACCGTGAAAAGTTTGCTTTAGATGATATTGAAACGGATATGCCCGTAATTTTTGATAAATATTATGGTGATAAAGAAAAGTGTACTTGTTCAAATTGTAGTAAAATAATGGAGCCACCTAGGTGAATTTTAATT
Organism: uncultured Flavobacteriaceae bacterium; assembly: GCA_964463085.1. Taxonomy (GTDB): domain Bacteria; phylum Bacteroidota; class Bacteroidia; order Flavobacteriales; family Flavobacteriaceae; genus Aureibaculum. The sequence goes on from CAYXAZ010000006.1 coordinate 56,131, forward strand.
GTCACTCTGAGCACAGTCGAAGGGTTAAACGATTAAAATTTGTTATTCCTAGGTAGGAGGAATCCAAAATAAAAAAGAAATAAATCAAAAGATTCCTGCCTTCGCAGGAATGACAGAATATGAAAAAACGAAAACTACGTATAAACGGTCATTCACACTTACTGCCTTACCCTGAGGAAATACCTCAATTTATGAAAGACAAAGGTATTTTTTGGGTTGACAAAGACCGAAAATTCATGCTTCAAAAAAATTGGAAACGCCCGGTAACCGATTCTAGTTTCTTTTTAGATGAAAAATTAGAATGGATGGATCGTTTTAATATTGATCATGCTGTTGTATTAAACTTGTCACAATTATATGGTAATGGTTTACGTGTAGAAGAAATGAAAAAGGCATTACGTTTTCAAAATGATTTTAATGCCAAAATACAACATGAGCATCCTTCAAAATTCACTACAGGATTTGTTGTACACCCAGGGTTTGTCCGTGGTGCCTGTTGGGAAATTGAGCGTTGTGTAGAAGAATTAGGGATGCAATTATTGTGCTTACCCACACATTATATGGATACCATTGGTACATGGCGCTGTATATTTGATGAAGAGAATGAACCTATTTTTGAACTGGCAAGTAAGTATAATTTAGCTGTTGAAATTCATCCTTATGATGGTGAAAAATTTATTTTATTAGAAAATACTTCTTGGCGTTTTCACTTAATATGGATGCTGGCACAATGTGCTGATGCTTATCATTTTTTAACATTAAGCGGTTATCAAGATAAATATCCTAATATGAGAACATGTTTTGCGCATGGCGGACAATTATCACAAATAAATTTAGGAAGGCGTATTCAAGGTTTTGATGGCAGACCAGATCTGTTTAAAGGTCAACAACATCCAAGAAAAGCAGTTGGTCATAAAAATATCTTTTTTGATACTTTAGTACACGATACCGGTTCTTTAAAATTATTAGTCGAAAACCAAGGTTTTAAACAGGTAGTCATGGGCTTAGATGATCCGTATCCGTTAGGTGAGATGGAAAGCGAATCACAATCCTCATATCCGGGAAAAATCTTAGATTTATCTATGGAGCGCAATATCATCGATCAAAATGAATATGATGCTATTTGGGAGGATAATGTGATACAGTGGTTGTGTGGTGATGATAGCGATGCTAAAGAAAAATTGGTAAAAAGGATTTTGAAGTAATATCTGGTTTTGAAAATCTAACATCTGAAATAATAAGGGCTTCACTTAAAGTGAAGTCCTTATTAATAAATTAAAGATTATGATTCATAGGATGACTTGAAGTCATCCTATGAATTCATTTAGTCAAAACCTGTGAGGTCTAAACATTTATAATGTTCCTCTTCTAGCTTGTTCAGCTTCAATAGATTCAAACAATGCTTGAAAGTTTCCTTTACCGAAAGACTGCGCTCCTTTTCGTTGAATGATTTCAAAGAATAGTGTTGGTCTATCTGTTAATGGTTTGGTAAATATCTGCAATAAATAACCTTCATCATCTCTATCGACCATGACACCATGTTGCTTTAATATCGACATATCTTCAGCTATTTCGCCAACACGATCTCCAACAGTATCATAATAAGTGCCTGGTACATACAAAAACTCAACCCCGCGTTTTTTCATTTCACTTACCGTAAACACAATATCATCTGTTGCAACGGCAATGTGTTGACAACCGGCTCCATTATAGAAATCTATATATTCTTCAATTTGAGATTTCTTTTTCCCTTTTGCCGGTTCGTTTATAGGGAACTTTATTCTACCGTTACCATTGGTCATTACTTTACTCATCAATGCTGTATATTCGGTAGAGATATCTTTATCATCAAAAGTGATAAGATTTGCAAATCCCATTACTTCTTTATAGAATTTAGCCCAAACATTCATTTGCCCCCAATCAACATTTCCAACCATGTGATCAATATATTTTAAACCGCAACTTGTTGGATTATAGTGTGATTCCCATTTTTCAAAATTTGGTAAGAACGTTCCTTTATAATTTTTACGTTCTACAAAAATATGAACAGTATCTCCATATGTATAAATTCCTGAACGTACTACTTCGCCAAACTCATCTTTTTCGGTTCTTGGTTCAAAATACGATCTAGCACCACGCTTTGTAGTTTCTTCCCATGATTTTCTTGCATCATCAACCCAAAGAGCAATTACTTTCACACCATCGCCATGTTTTGAGATATGGTCAAATATTTCAATGTTTTCAGTTCCCGGCATTGGTGTGGTAAAAACCAAACGAATTTTATCTTGAACTACAACATAACTCGTTCTGTCTTTCAATCCTGTTTCTAATCCGGCATAAGCTAAAGATTGAAACCCAAGTGCTGTTTTATAAAAATGCGCTGCTTGTTTTGCGTTACCCACATAATATTCTACATAATCTGTTCCTAAAAGTGGTAAAAAATCATCCGCTTCAGCGAAAATTTTTTCTAAGCCGTAATCAAAATTATCTATGTTTTTTAAATTACTCATATCTCATATTTTAGAACAAAGAAAATAGAATAGAGAAAAAAGACTTACTATAGTTTATTTTAAAACCCCATAGTCATTCTCTGAAATTCTTCTATTTTTTCTTCGATACTAGTTAGTGTTATTTTGTCTAAATATTTTCTATTAAATGCTAATATTAATTGTGTTCCTGATTCAAAAGAGAACTAAGAGAAATATCTAAGAAATGAGAAAAAGATTTATCTGTTCTTGCAGAACCTTCTGTTATATTACTCGGAATAGAAATAGAGCATCTATTCATTTTGAGAACTTAAATCATACCTTTCATATTTTGGAAAAGTCTTCACAATTATAAAAATTTCATCAGCAATTACAATTCCTAAACTCCAAATTTTCAAATTCTTATAATTATGCCTTTTACCTATCGCCAAAACCTCTATTTTCTTTTCTCCATTCTCTCTATTCTTAAATTATAATATCCAACTCTTATAATAATCATCAACTTCTAGTTTTAGCGCTTCTTCGGTAATCATAACAGGATTAAAAGGGTCGATCATTACAGCCAATTCACCCGTTTCTTTTTTACCGACACTTCGTTCTATTGCTCCTGGGTGCGGTCCATGGGGAATACCACCCGGATGCAAGGTTATTTGTCCTTTTTCAATATTATTTCTACTCATAAAATCTCCGTCAACGTAATATAATAATTCCTCAGCATCAATATTACTATGATGATATGGCGCAGGAATTGCTTTTGGATGATAATCATACATTCTTGGTACAAATGAACAAACTACAAAACCAGCTGCTTCCCATTGTTGATGAATAGGTGGTGGTAAATGAACACGACCTGTTATTGGTTCAAAATCGTGAATTGAAAAGGCATAAGGATAATTAAATCCGTCCCAACCAACCACATCAAAAGGATGGTTTTTATGTGTGTATTCCCAAAGAACACCTTGTTTTTTAGAAAGAATTTTAAACTCTCCTTTTTCGTCGTGTGTTTTTAAGTCTTTCGGCAATCTAAAATCACGCTCACAAAATGGTGAATGCTCTAAAAACTGTCCGAAATTATTACGATAACGATTCGGACTCATAATCGGACTAAAAGATTCTATATACAGAATACGATTATTTTCGGTGTCAAAATCTATTTGATAGGTTGTTCCTCTAGGAATAATTAGATAATCTCCATATTTAAAATCGAGATTACCGTACATTGTTCTTAATTTACCACTACCAATATGAATAAAAAGCATTTCATCGGCATCGGAATTTCTATAAAAATAATCGTTCGAAAATTCTTTAGGAGCAGCAAGACCAATATGCAGATCGTTATTTGCAAAGAGTGTTTTTCTACTGTCTAAATAGTCTTTCTCGGGTTTTAGCGAAAAGCCTTTAAAACTCAATGCTTTCATATTTTTTTCAATAGCAATTTTGGGAGCAACATCTCCTACTTTTTTAATTTCAGAAACTACTGTTGGTGGATATAAGTGATAAATTAAAGATGACATTCCTGCAAAACCTGCAGTGCCGAATAATTCTTCTTGATACAGACTTCCATCTGTTTTTTTAAATGTTGTGTGTCTTTTAGGTGGAATTTTACCTAATTTGTGATATCTAGGCATAATAATATATTTTAATCTTATGAATACTAAAGTTTATAAATCCGTAAAATGGAAATATATTATTCCGGATTTCTCTTAATCAAGAATTTAAGTAGTGATTTTAATTCTTTAAATGGTGTATTCATAATAACACTAACCTTGTTAGACCCTAAAGGTAAGAAAAAATGATTAGAAAATATAATAATAAACATCACCTAAATTCAGCAGCATTAGAATCTTTAATATACTAACTTACATCTACAACCTCTTTAATTTGAGGAGCATATCTCTTAATAGTAGCTTCAACACCATTTTTGAGCGTCATTTGATTTACAGAACAACCAATGCAAGCACCCAGGAGTTGGATTTTAACGATATCCTTTTCAACAGAAACAAAAGATATATCTCCGCCATCAGCCTGTAAAAAAGGTCTGATTTCGGTCAATGCTTTTTCTATATTATTTTTTAGTTCTTGTTCGTTCATGATTATTAACTTTTTACTGCACTACAACCAGCCATAGTAGTGATTTTGACAACCTCTGTTGGCGGTAGATCCTTATTACGTTGTACTAGTTGTGATACCATATTTTTAGTAATTTCAATAAATGCATTTTCTAAAGGTGTATCGTCTTGTAAAGCTACCGGATGTCCCGCATCACCAGCTTCTCTTATACTTTGCACTAATGGAATTTCACCTAAAAATGTAGTATCAATGTCATCAGCTAAATTTTTTGCACCATCTTTACCAAAGATATAATATTTACTTTCTGGCAATTCTGCTGGTGTAAAATAACTCATATTTTCAACAATCCCTAAAACAGGCACATTGATATTTTCTTGCTGAAACATGGCTACTCCCTTTTTAGCATCTGCTAATGCAATATTTTGAGGTGTACTCACTATAACGGCTCCTGTAATAGGAATAGCTTGTACAATAGATAAGTGAATATCGCCTGTACCGGGAGGCAAGTCTATTAACATAAAATCTAATTCGCCCCAATCAGCATCAAATATCATTTGGTTCAATGCTTTAGATGCCATGGCACCTCGCCATATTACAGCTTGATTTGGTTGAGTAAAAAAGCCTAATGACAGCATTTTCACGCCGTAATTCTCAACCGGCACCATTTTAGAACGTCCATCAACATTTCTTGCCAATGGTCTTGCTTCTGCCACATCAAACATAATAGGCATTGAAGGTCCATACACATCAGCATCCAAAATACCAACTTTAAAACCCATTTTAGATAAAGTAACTGCCAAGTTTGCGGTAACTGTAGATTTACCTACGCCACCTTTACCAGACGCAATTGCAATAATATTTTGTACTCCATCAATCTTCTTTCCGCTTATAGTATTTGTTGGAGTCTTTTCTGACACTTCAACTTTAACATTCACTTTTACATCAGCTTTTTGATAGACCTTATCGTGTATAACTTTCATTATCTCTACTTCTATCTTCTTTTTTGCTTGTAAAGTAGGATTCGAAATAGTTACCTCAACTATCACTTCCTTACCAAAAATCACTACATTTTTGATGGCTTTGCTTTCTACCAAACTTTTGCCTTCTCCCGGAGCAGTAATAGTATCTAAAGCATTATATATATCTTGTTTATCTAGTTTCATTCAATATACTACTTATATTCATTCTAAATTACAAATATAAGACTTACAGTTTAATAAATAAAAGGTTTTTAATGGGTAATTTTAAGATAGAAATGGTATTAGACAGTCTCACGCTATCTGATAGGTTTGTAACAGAGTGTAAATTTAATGCGTAAAACGATGAAAACTCTAGAGGTTTTGTGTATGTTTATAACATATTCTATACAAACTGTTATATGAAAGCAAAAAGAATAATAAAATTAAAATTATTTGGTATTATCTTCTTAACTATATTAACAACTGACAAATTTATGGCGCAAGAAAAATTAAAACTATATCCAGATGATCTCATCTTTATAAAAAATATCCCAAAATCGAATGAAGTTACGTATATAGAAATAAAAAAGGGTATGAATTTTTCTACAATATTAGATGAATCAGTATTTTTAAATGCTCTTGACAATAATGCTAAATCTCTAAATCCTAAAGATAAAATATTATCTGAATGGCATTATTCCTCTTGGTATTCTATTAGTTTATTAACACTTAAAGGAGAATATGATATTGAATTGTTCCTTGGTGGTCTAGGTTATATGACTCTACCTAGCGGGCAAAGAGGAGCCATTCTGTTTGATTTTAAGAAAAATGAAAAGCCTTCATATGACAAAAAATAAACGCTAATAAAATAGACGTTTATTCAAAAGGTTACCTGCAAAAGACGAAAAAAGTGATAAATGTCTTACCAACGCTATTAGTAGAACGAAAAAGAAAATAGTCAACAGATAATAATGTGTCTTATAAATTACTGGTTAACCCATTGTGTATTTTGAGTTTTTAGGTTTATCTCAATGTCAATTGACGAAATTTTATCAAAATGCACAACGGACTGGTTAATAAGAGATTAAATAAAAGTTAGTGCATTAAGTAAACTAAGAGAAAGCTGAGAATGGAGTGCTTAAAATACCTAACGCTTCATACACGAACCGTAGGTTTACATTCGGTACGGTAAAGCCCCTCTTATTCCTAAGTTTTTGAAAAACTTACTTCAAAATAAAGGTTTCCGTCATTTCCCAATTGGCTCTCACATCTAAAACAGTATCAAAATAAATAACCTCTTCCGGCTGTTTATTTAATAAAAAATTACCGGTGTCCCATTTTTTATTCTTGTTATCATCATAAATAATTCGAATCAAATATTTTGAAGGGATCAGATTTCTAAAAACATATTCCTGATCTTTTTCTGCATAAATTTCTTCAACAAATTCACCTTTTTCTTTAATTATCTGAACAATAACGGGATACCGATTAACATTTTGTAAGGTAAGATATACATTACCATAATCTGTTGGTTTTTTTGTGTTTAAATTAAACTGTAACGTATCATTTACATTGCCGAAAAAGTCGGTTATAGCATTGGGTAATAATTTTAAAGTATACCTTTGATCATAGGCTTTTGTAAAAATCAATTCAATTTGGTTTTTATCTTTAGCAATTTTAAAAATATGTGCTATAGCAACACTATCCTTATCAATAAAACTAATTTTAGTAGTATCTATGCTTTGAATCGGAATATTACTCAACAATTTAAACTGATCTCTTAAAGGTAATGTTCCTCTAATTGATGCTTTAATCTCTAAAGAATCAATTATTTTACTTCGTAATTTAACAGTTACCGTATCTTGATACTTCTTATTAAATACATAAAATTGTATGGAATCTTTCACATTATTCTTATACCAATAGTTGAGCGTGTCTTTATCTTTTTCGAAATAAGAAAAACTTTGAAACTTATCTGATGTTTCAAACGGCACTACTTTTAAACTATCGGCTTTACCTTCATATCCAAAAAGAATATGTCCTTTACTGTTCTCTGATGGTCTTTTTAATTTATACGATAATTCTTCTTTAAACAACTTAATAATATGATTGTTACTATCCTTTGGAATGGTAATATATTCCTTTAAAAAGCCAATTTTATCTTCTTTAGGATTAAATTTATAATTTTTAGAAGCATCCTTTAAAGCCATTAATAGATATTTACCTGATTTCATATTGGTAATTTCCCATGCTGTAGTGTCAAGTGTACTTGCAACGTAATAAGGTTTTTCATTATAAATGGTAGAATCTGTAAATGATTCATTCACCTCATATAACATAACTGTAATGTCTTTATCTGCGTCTTTATCAAAAGCGTCTTTAATAGTACCTGAAACTTTCAATGAATCTATAATATCGCCCGTTGAAAAAACATATTTAAAGTTATGCAACGCGTTGCTCTCTGTATTATCAATAACACTTTCGCCAAAATTAAATGTGTAGGTTGTATTTTCTTTAAGGGTATCTAATATCTTTATCGTTATATATTTACTTGGTGTACCTAAAGGCGTAATAATTGGTGGATACTTTAAAGGTGGAGATACTATCAGTTGTTTCTGCAGATCTTTTAATTTAATATATTCATTAAAATAAATTTTAATTTCATCATCTTTAAAATTTGTTGTTAAATGTGCTGGCTTCGCAATTGTCATTATGGGCGCATCTTCATCTTTCGGACCTCCTTCCGGTCTTCCTCTACGAGCACAATCTGATAAAAAAAATATCAGAAAAATAGTAACCATAAATACATTAAAAATTCGTTTCATTTATTTGAAATTTATTACAAATTAACAATATTTTTTAGTGGTAATACTAACAAGTATATTGATATTTATTCAGTAAAAGTCATGGTGGCAATACTAATTTTAATATTCTTAGTCTTTGAAAGTTCTAGTGCGCAAGCTTCAAGCGTAGCGCCAGTAGTAATCACATCATCAATAAGTAATATATGTTTATGTTCAAAGATAGTTGCATCAGATAAATGAAAAATCTCATCAACATTTTTCCAACGCTCGATTCTGCGTTTTAATGTTTGCGTATCTGTTATTGATTCTTTTATCAATATATTCTCAATGAAAGGAATATTCAAAATACCAGAAATACTGTTACCAAAAGTTGATAACTGATTATAACCTCTCTTCTTTAACTTTTTAGTGTGTAATGGAACTGGTATAATATAATCTATAGAAGGAAACCTTTTACTTTCTTTCAGCTCAGATCCAAGCCATTGTCCCAGAAGAATACCTATCTCTTGTTTGCCTTTATATTTTAATTGATAAATTAACTTTTGTGATATTCCTTTAGTTCTATAAAATAATAAGGCGGTTGCAAACTCAATTTTTACACGTCCATAAAATGTTTGCTCAACTTTATTATCTATTTCATTTGTGAAATTTGTGACTGGTAATTCAAACCTACATTTTAAACATATCTCCGTTTCATTTTTTACCAATTGTTCATCACAACTAACACATGCTTTAGGAAAAAATAAATAGAAAACATCTTTTAAAAATGGCATTAATAATAAACTTTTCGTGAATTTACCTTTTATTTTATATAAATAAAATTAATAACTATTTAAAAACGTTTAATCCTAGGCTTTATCAGTAAAGTAGGAGTGATTTATTAGTTTTTAACATATCTGCGTTTTTATTAACAAATACGAAAAAAAGCATTCCTTATATACAATATTTATCTAATTTTGCGTTTAGCATTTAGTACATATTAAACTCTAAATTAAAACCTTAACTTATGGAAGATCAAAAATCGTCTTCAAACAAAAAAATTATTACTGGAATATTGATAGCTTTGCTAGTGGCCTTAGGTGTTTACACATTCCAGCAAAATTCAAAATTTAAAGCTTCTGAAGAGTTTCTAAAACAAGAAAAAGAGCAAATTTTAGGTAACTTAATTTCAATGGAAGAAAAGTATGACGTAGCTATTGCAAAAAATAGCTCTATATCGGATGAGTTGACTGTTGAAAGAGATAAAATCATTGCTTTTAAAGATTCTGTTAAAAATTTAAAAAATGCAAATTGGTCTTTAGTAAGACGTTATAGAAAGAAAATTAAAGATCTTGAAGCAAGTAATGAGCGTTTATTTTTTATGAATGACTCTTTAACTATTGCTAACAATTTATTAGAAGTTGAAAAAGATAGTATTACAGGTAAACTTGTTGAACAAACTAGTTTTAATGATACTTTAATGGCTCAAAATTTAGATTTATCTAAAAAAGTTGAGATAGGTGGCGCATTGAACGTTAGCTCAGTAAAAGCTATGTCAATGAGACTTAAAAGTAATGGTAAGTATACCGAAACTAACAAAGCTCAAAAAACACAGGCAATTCGTGTTAATTTTAGAATAGTAAGAAATGAAATTGCAGCACCTGGTGATAAAGAAGCTTATATAGTAATTCAAAACCCTAAAGGAACTGTTATTAGTGAAAAAGGTAAATTCACATTAAAAAATGGTGAAGAAGTACCTTATACAGATAAAACAATAGCTAACTATAACAATGCAGATTTAGATGTAGTAATGTTTGTAGAAAATATTACTCAAAAATTTGTAAAAGGTAACTATAATGTAAAAGTATATGTTGAAGGAAACTTAGTTGGTGCTACAAAACTAGAACTTAAAGATGCTTTCTTAGGTCTATAAAACAAAAATCAATCATTTTATAAAGGTGTAAATACAAATTTGTATTTACACCTTTTTTTGTTTATCAATATTTATAATTTATCTATTTTTGCGGGATGGCAAAACAAGAAGACAAATTCAAGAAGGTAATTTCTCATGCAAAAGAGTATGGTTATGTATTCCCTTCAAGTGAAATATATGATGGTTTAAGTGCAGTATATGATTATGCTCAGAATGGTGTTGAACTCAAAAATAATATTCGGCAGTACTGGTGGAAAGCTATGGTACAAATGCATGAAAATATTGTAGGTATTGACGCAGCTATTTTAATGCATCCAACTACATGGAAAGCTTCCGGGCATGTAGATGCCTTTAACGATCCGCTTATTGACAATAAAGATTCTAAAAAAAGATACAGAGCTGATGTTTTAATTGAAGATTATGCTGAAAAACTATTGCAGAAAGCACAAAAAGAAATAAATAAAGCGGCCAAACGTTTTGGTGACTCTTTTGATGAAGAGCAATTCAAAACTACAAACCCTAGAGTTGTAGGTTATTTTCAAAAGAAAGATGAAATATTAGCTCGTATGGCAAAATCATTAGAAAATGAAGATCTAGCCGATGTTAAAGCACTAATTGAAGAATTAGGAATTGCTGATCCTTTAACAGGAAGTAAAAACTGGACAGAAGTTAAACAGTTCAACTTAATGTTTGGAACTAAGTTAGGTGCATCTGCTGAAAGTGCAATGGATTTATATTTGCGTCCTGAAACAGCTCAAGGTATATTCGTCAACTTTTTGAATGTGCAAAAAACGGGTCGAATGAAGATTCCTTTTGGTATCGCACAAACAGGAAAAGCTTTTAGAAATGAAATTGTTGCCAGACAATTTATTTTTAGAATGCGTGAGTTTGAACAAATGGAAATGCAATTCTTTATCAAACCCGGCACTCAAAAAAAATGGTATGAACAATGGAAAGAAAACAGGCTTAAATGGCATTTATCATTAGGTATGGGCGAAGAAAATTATCGTTTTCATGACCATGATAAATTGGCTCATTATGCTGATGCAGCTGCCGATATTGAATTTAATTTTCCTTTCGGATTTAAAGAATTAGAAGGTATTCATTCTCGGACAGATTTTGATCTAACACAACACGAAGAATTTTCAGGAAAAAAATTACAATATTTCGATCATGAAGAAAATAAAAGCTATGTACCTTATGTAGTTGAAACTTCAATAGGACTTGACAGAATGTTTTTAGCTGTTTTTTCGAACTCCTTACAGGAAGAAGAACTAGAAAATGGAACTTCACGTACGGTGTTAAAATTACCTGCTGTTTTAGCGCCAACTAAAGCTGCCATTTTACCATTGGTTAAAAAAGATGGATTACCGGAAATTGCGCATACTATTATGGATGACTTAAAATGGGATTTTAATGTAATTTATGATGAAAAAGATGCTGTAGGTCGACGTTACAGACGTCAAGATGCTGCAGGAACTCCTTTTTGCATTACCGTTGACCATCAAACTATTGAAGACAGTACTGTAACCATACGTGATAGAGACACAATGGATCAAAAGCGTGTAAAAATGACTGATCTACGTCAAATTATTGATGACAAAGTAGCTATTAAAAACTGGTTGAGATAATTTTAAAGCTTTATTTGAAGCTATTGAACGAGAACAAACCAATAGAGGAACGCTTTCAAGTGAGGGTTTCACTTTAAGTGAAACCCTCACTCATTCATTAATAATAACGTCTCGACTGCGCTCGACGGGACAATCATAGATTTCTCTTACTTTTTAGACAGCCTTAGTTATTTTTTTAGAACCTGAACCCAATGGAAACTCCGCCTCTACCAACAACTTCAATTTCGCTTTGACCGAGTAAGTCTCTACCTATACCGGCATATACTTCAGCAATAAAACCTCTTTTAGTTACAAACTTTCCTCCCACTGAGATACCTACGGCAAAATCTGTATATTTTTCATCTCTATATGAGCCGTTAGGGTCAGAAATTTCATCAAAGTGATAAATTTCATCTTCACCGGAATGTAACATTCCGAATGCCTCAACAAAAAAGCCTTGTGCATATTTTCTACTAAAAAAATGTCTGTAGTATGGTGTAATTGAAAAAGTTCTATACTCATCTAAACCATCATCACTATTTTGATCTAATGAAAATAATGCACCAATACCAAGTGATGATTCTTCATTTAGTATTCTTTCGTAAGTAAAATCTGCCCACTTAAAACCAATTAAATTTGACATATTTATTTTTAATTCATTCTGTTTTAAAATGGTTTCTTGACTTTCATTTTCTTGTGCATTAACTGATACAATAGATATGAATAGAAATAATATTAAAATGGTTTTTTTCATGGATTGAATTTTTGGGTTAAATTTTGATATAATATCAATAATGATACCAAATATATTTATGTTTGTTATAACCTGAGTTCGATGTAAGATTTTCTTACATCGAACTCAGGTTTATAGTACCAAAAACAAGATGTAAAACAAAAAAAAGGTTGCGTGGAATAGGTTAATTAAATGTAAAGGTTTTGGTCAGGCTTTGGGGATTGCGCTTATCGGCTTGTATAAGAATAGTAGCCGATTTCGGAAGTAGATTTTTTCAATTTACTACTAATTTTATGTGGGCTACAATGTTCATATTTACTATTATTTCGGCTATTATTTTTATACTTCTTAAGTTTACAATTCATTATATTTAGTAAATAATCAGAAAGAACAAAAGAGAG
>CAYXAZ010000007.1:0-65189 GCA_964463085.1 uncultured Flavobacteriaceae bacterium
TGTGTTTACGCATTTACCCAGTGCTTCCTCTGTTGAGAAAATTGAGGCGTTGCTGCCTTGGAACCTAGACTACAGCATGATTAAAGTGAATTAGTCAACATGGTGGTAATTATCCACTTACTTTTGATCTGTCTGATTAAACGTTTACTCGATGTTTTACGTCCAACTTTAAAATCACCATTTTGTCGAGTTGTACAGTAGTGAGTGAAGCCTAGAAAATCGAACGTTTCTGGTCTCCTTGTTCTTGTACATTGGCTCGCAGCAAATCAACAAAATCGAAGCAAGCGTGTTTTTCTAGGGTGAACACATAATCCAAAAGTGTGTAACCATTGTTTAAGTTTCCCCAAGTACCTACAGGCTTCTTGATGGTATTGAAAACCAAGCACAGCATCATCCGCATAACGGATAATAACCATTTCGCCTTTCACTTTCTGCTGCCGAAATTGGTGGCTCCATAAGTCAAACACATAATGAAGGTAAATATTGGCGAGTAACGGCGAGATAACAGCTCCTTGTGGTACATCAAGGTGTGCCGGGTGTCGTTTCCCATTGTCCTCCACAATACCGACCTTGATCCATCGTATACAACGCGATCGAACGTTCGTCCTGCACGCGGTCTATATTTAATTATAACGGGGTTATCTCTAGTGTAACAAAGATATATTTGTAAGAAATAACTTCACCAAGAATCAACGATGCATTATTAGTTGCATGTATACCGCCAATTGTTATATCTGCAGTAATAGCAGTATTAATATTAAAGTGATTATTTTTGATTGTATCAAGTGTAGTCATATTCCCGATATAACCAAATTGTGACTCATAACTATGAGTTATGTCCTGTGAATCATAAAAACTCATTATGATCGGATATGTGACATTATTAGTACCCCCTATGATTTTAATTTTTCCGTTTGTTTCTAAATCATCTGTAATAATTCCAGTTTCATCAACAAAAATAATTGAAGAAGGTGTTAAATCCCAGTCACCAAGGTTATATCGTAAAACAGCAAAATTATAATTTGCCCATTTAGAGTACCCAGCAACTACTAGCTTCCCATCTGGTTGTAACGCCGCACTATGAGCAACATCATAATTTGTACCAATAGGAGTTGTAACATGACCACCAATTCCAAATGTTGAATCTAATGTACCATTAGAATTTATACGAACGACAGCAATATCCATTGCTGAAGAACCAAGAGACATATCCTCACCTAATGAACCTACAGCCTTACCAACAACAACTATTTTCCCATCTGGTTGAACCAAAATTCCTCGAGCTTCATCTTTAGCAGGACTAACAGAGGTTGTTAACACCCCATTACCTTTAAATGACAAATCTAATTTCCCTAAATTTGTAAACCTAATTATTACAAAATCTTTATATGAATAACCTGCAATTAGAATTTTACCATCAGTTTGAAGTGCAATAGCTGCAGAATGATCATCACGATCGAGCATTCGCCCTATTCGTCTTGTAACTGTAACAGTTGTAGAACCATCCACGCCAAAAGAAGAGTCAATTATTCCATCACTATTCAATCGTGAAACTGCAATATCATAGTAATTCTCAAAATTTCTTGAAGATGCGGCTATGACTATCTTCCCATCAGATTGCACAGCTATTCCATATGCCTCATCGTCACTAGCTCCAATACTATATTTTGAGACGCCATTCAAACCAAAACCTATATCTAATGAACCATCGTTATTGTATCGAATTACCTCAATATCATTATTAATACCATTAGTAAAATTTGCAGCAACAACAATTTTACCATCTCGTTGTAATGCGGCACTAGTAACATTGTCACCACTAAAGTTTATATTACTAGTAACTACACCGCCTATACCAAAAGAAGGGTCTAAACTACCATCAGTTAAATAACGAACTAACGCTACATCTTTAGTAGTTTCAATTGTATTTGATGTTCCAACAACTATAATCTTACCATCTAATTGAACCAATACAGTATAAGCTTGAGAGTTTAGGATACCAATTTTTGTAATTACAACTCCATTTTCTCCAAAATCAGTATCTAATGTTCCATCTATATTATAACGAGTAGTAGCAAAATTATATAAATCACCTGCATTATTAGAAAACCCAGAAACCACTATTTTACCATCGGCTTGTACAGCAACACTTGTACCAACATCACGACCTACGCTAATTTCTGTAACTACTTTACCGTCTTCTCCAAATGTTACATCAAGGTCACCAGAAATGTTTTCTTCATCTATGCCTTCAACTAAGTTATCATAACTACCCGCATTCAAACAACTTGTGCACAAAACAACTCCAGAAACTAACGCTAGTAAACGAAAGAATACAAAATGAAAAATTAAAGAATAATCAAAAGAAAATCGTAGTTCATAATTTAATTTAAACATTTACCTACCTTTAAAGTTTAAGCACATAAAATATATACACTATTCAAAATAGAATTTTGGAGAAATTATACAAACAGAAAACAAAGCATATAAAATATTAAAATTCTTATAGTATAGTGTAATATTACTAAGCTGGCTTATTTCATATCAAATCGTAATATAGTAAAATCAATACTAGAATTTTCTGTATAACCAACCACTACTGCTTTACCATCTTTTTGTATCACAATACTGTTACTTACATCATAACTTAAATTTATATCTGTAGTCAGGATTCCATCAACACTAAAATCAGCATCTAAAGTTCCATTAGAATTATATCTAACTAAAGTGATATCCATTCCTGTTTTTAACTGTAATGATTTTCCGACTACTATAATTTTACCATCACTCTGTAAGGCAACCCCATTTGCTTGCCCTCTAGCGATACTGACTTTTGTTTTAGTAACGCCAAATTCACCAAAATTATTATCAAGATCTCCATTCGGTAAATACCGGGCAATTATATATTCATTATTATTATAACCAACAACTAAAAGCTTGCCATCTTGTTGAAGGACCGCACTTGTTACGCGAGAATCATTAGAATCCATTCCATTAGTTAAAACATACCCATTATCACCATACGAAACATCTACATTCCCATCAACTTCATAACGCCTAATTGAAAAATAATTATTATTATTTTTTTTAGCTGTCCCAACAATTAAAATTTTACCATTACGTTGAATTAGGACACAACAAGCCAAATTATCACCTAAACTTATAGCAGTAGTCACTATTCCATTTTCACCAAATAATGGATCAAGAAGCCCGTAAGAATTATAACGAATCAGTACCAAATCAAAATTCGAACCATTATATGTATGTCCAGCAACAATAATTTTACTATCTTTTTGTAAAGCAACGCTATAGCCATAATCATCGGATAAACCTACTTTAGTTACAACTATCCCATTAGCACCAAATGATGTGTCCAACTTTCCATTTTCAAGATATCTAACTACAGCTACATCTTTATTTTTGTCAGTGGAAACACCTACCGTAACAATCTTACCGTCATTTTGAACTACCACACTAAATACTTGATCATTTCCTGGACCAATATCGGTTTTAACAATACCGTTTTCATTAAAGGATGTATCTAGACTTCCATCGATATTATATCGCACGATTGCAAAATCAGTCTGCAAATATGTTCGAGAACCATTATCAGATAACAAACCAATAGATTCATTTACAAGAGTCTTAATTTCCTCGACTCTGAAATTAGTCACGTCAAGCCTTAATTCTCCTGACATATATATCGTCCCAAAACCTATATACTTAGCATGAGTTAACGCTACAAAATCATAAAAGCCAGATATTGGTGAATTCACAATTAATTGAGCATGATTATTTACAAAATCAGTTCCATTTGAAGTAATTATATTCTGAGCAGTACTGTCACCAGTAGAAGTATTTAAAGTAACGGTAACTCTATATCTCTTTCCTTTAACAATACTTACAGGGAAAAACCCATAACCTTGATCAACTAAATCTGTCCCACTAAAACTTGAATTACTTACATTAGTAAATGATGCATCAAAACTTCTATTACCACCTCCTGTGCCATTCAACGCTTTACTGACGTTCATTTTTTTTAGTGCATAGTATTGTTTATGATTAGTGGTCCAGCCAGCAGCAATGATCTTATTATCGGATTGAATGGCAAGACTATACCCTACGTCTTTACCATCACTCAAGTTAGTAACCTGCTTGCCATTTACACCAAAGGACTTATCCAGATAACTCTTCCCTGGCACTAAACTAAACAATAAAAACGTTAACATAATCAAAGCTAGAAGCCAGAAACTTAACTTGGCTGTTTTATTCAAAAACAATTACCCCCTCTATTCAATGTTTATAAAACCAATCAACTCATTATTTCTTTTAACAAAAAAATGTAAAATTAAACGAGCACAATCCTTTTTAACTCTTCTCGAAATACAGCAGGACTAAACTTTTTAGAATGCTCATGAATAAAATCTGAACTCCACTTGGTCTTCACAAACAACTCCATCGCAACAGATAAATATTTAGCATCAGGAGCATTATAGGCAATGCATGTCGCCTCCCCTCCATGTTCTGTAAAAATAATTTGCGTTTCATCAGTAGCGCCACATTTCACTCCAACAACAGGTAACCCTAATGAGTTTGCCTCAATAGTTACCAAGCTCCACTCTTGAACTGAAGGAAACACCAAACCACATGACTCATCCATAGCTTTCAATTTATCATCAACAGATAAATAGCCTAGAAAATTACAATTCCGAGAATACTTTTTGCGATAACTTTCTAGTAGTGGACCAACACCAACCACATTTAATTTATATTCAGTCTGCTGATTAAAGTAATCAAATACATAATCAAGATTTTTCCAATCAACCAATCTAGATACAAGCACAAAAGTTGGTTTAGCACCGCTTTGTGAAAATCTTTGTTCGTAACCTAAGTATTCTGACTCTGTATAATATTCAAAAAAAGAATTTCCAGTAGGACAGTTTAATATTTTTGATTTAATATTAATTTGCTCTTTATATGCATCACGACAAGCTTTCGATATCACGAAAACATTTTCATATCTCCTAATGCATCTCACTTCAAAATTTTTAAACAAACTAATAAACGGACGTACCATTAAACGAATTGGCAAAGACTTAAAAAACTGACTAGGAAAAAAAATCCCTCTAGCGGGATAATTTGAATATAAAACAATTCTTTTTTTTGAGTGTATTTTAATATATTTAGATACAGTTGAAGAATAGACTAACACCGAATCATCAGAATACACTTTAATCCTATTCATTAAAAAACATATTACAGGATATAATAAGAACCATACAAACCTATTTCGTACTAACATGCCCCAAAAAGGTGTTAATATTTCATTTACACCTAAAATCTCTTCCCAATTATGTTTTTTATTTACTGTGGAAGTCAAAACAAAATCAGGATTAAGCGCTTCACAGATTTGAGCTAAAACCGTTTCTCCACCACCCACATCTTGTAATTTATCAGCAATCACTATCACTTTTTTAGAGTACAATTTCATATTACCACCCTATTTTTTATACTATATATCCATCAGTTTAATTGAATATAGATTTTATTTTCTTACAAAACTCATTATTATCAAAATCATCGATAATAGTTCTACAGTTTTTTGAATATTCTATTAAATTATTTGAGCATTTTTCTATAGCTAAATTAAGAGATTTTGCTGAACGCGAATCTGCCACTACACCAACATTATACTTTTTCACTATTACTGATGGATACCCCACATCAAAACATACTACAGGGTTATAGTTGAAAAACGCTTCAAAACAAACTAATGAGAAAGTTTCTTCGACAACGGATGGAAAAACCAAGATATCAATATCTTTATAAAACTCTCTTTTTCCTTGATCTGCTATGTAGCCACGATAATCTAAGCTCATCTTTAGATTCAAAAGTTTTTCCAAAGCTCCAGTTCCTGCAACGATAGCTGGGAAATTATTTAGATTATAGGTTTCAATAAAAATATCAAAGCCTTTATGAGTAGTCAAACTACCAATAAACCCAATTACGATTTTATTATTACTTTTAACTTTACATGCAAATTTAGAGCTTTTCAACTTTATAGGATTACTAATTTCAATAGTTTTCTTGCTGATTTCTTTTGTTATTACACCAGGGGTTATAACTGTACGAACAAAAAACTTAAGCTTATCAAACACCCCTCCTAAACTAGAATGTTGGTGAAATACAATAACCCCATTTTTTTTGATGAGTTTTATTATAACTGATATTAATAGAGCTTTTTTAGTTGTAGAATAAAGATAAAATACTTTGTTATTTTCTATTTTATTTACTAATTCATAAATGATAACTGGCATTTTAAAAAAGAAATGAGGCACATTCATTACCGCAAAAAACCTAGAGTACAAATCATGCTCACCTACTTTATCACTAAATGTTGGGCCTGAACCCAGATCATACAAGTATAAAGTATTCTCATTACTAGCATTCAAACATTTTATGACTTCTAAAGTAATCCGTTGACCACCACCCAAATCATAGATAGAAGAATCTTCAATTATATAAATGTTAGACATAATATCAAAAAAATCATCGCTTCGATTTCACAAATAACAGCTGATCACAAAACAAAACGTAATTTATATGATTTACGAAACAATTGAATCTCCCTCTTTCTAGTGCAATATAAAGGTACGACTAATAACCCCCAAAAAAACATAACAAACTGTGTCCCAAATGTATCAGTAACCATTAATTGAGTTGAAAATATAAGTACTAATGCTAAATACATACTCCAAGGCAAAATCCTATTTAAAACTACTGCGACTTCGTTTCCACGAGAATAAATTCGTTTTACTTTATAAAGTATAAGTATTAAAAAAGGTAGTATAAGACTAAACTGATACAAGCCCGACAGCAATCCTCGATCAGGGTTCGAAGCAATATATACACCTACATTTGTTATTTCTCGAACAGTCTGTTTATTTTCACGAATAGTTTGAATATCATCACTCATAAACCAACTATAGAAATCTAACACCCTAGTACCAATTGAAAAAATAAATTGATCAATTCCAAGTTGGTAAATTACAAGACCTGGAACTAAAACTTGATATAACAGCAAACCTCCCAACCAAACTGATATTATTTTCACAGATTTCGAAAGACCTGTCATTCCATATTGCAATATCAAAAGCCCTGATATCATTAAAAGCTGAAGTTGAGTAATTTTAGACATTCCAAAAACAATAATCATAATACACACAAACAAACTTAGTGATAGCTTATTAATACTTGGGTATACATTTAGCACAAACCCAAATGCTAGCAAAGCACCAAGAATAGCTTGAGAATGAAATAATCCAGGTGGTCTATATTGAGCAGGTTTAATATCTATGTTTACAAACTCTTTTCCAACTGAATTTACAACTTCCCCTCCATATTCGCATATCAAACTAGCATCACAAACAAAAAATAGGGTATTCCAATAATGTAAAATTTCAAAAACTCCTAATGCTTGCAACACAACTATCGGCAGCGTAATTAATAAATATACATTAATGTAAGAACGAAACCTTATAGGATCAACGATATAATAAAACGCTGAAAATGAACCAATTAATATAGTAGTACAAATCCAAAATATAACTTGATACATTTCGTTTCCAAAAGCAAAGTAAAATACTTTCATAATTAACGCAACACAGATCAAAAATATAAACTTCATACTAACCCTTGAAAGAACAACACTAACAATTAAATACGCAATTATATTTAACGTTTTTGCAATCACGGTTAATAAAAGGCTTTGCTGACTTGCAATAAGAGGTAACAAAAGAAATATAAGGAAAACCAATCCAGGTAGATTAGCGAATATTTTATTAGGTGTCACTATCACGAAACCGTTTTAAAATTCTTTTTGGGGAGTTTATAGATATTTCATACAAACATTTAAAGGCATAATACACATAAAAACGAATTAATTTTCGATCAGATAAAGTAATATAATAATATTTAGCTCTTAATTCTTTCAATAGTTCAGCAAATGAACTTTCAAGCGGGCTACAAGAATCCGTATAACATAGTGCATTGGTTGAGATGTAAAACCTAATTGATTTCTTTTTATACAAGTAAGAAGCAATCAAATCTTCACCATATGCCTTTCCTTTAAATGGATAAAAATCTTCAGTTATAATGTTTTTGCGTTTATGTAGAATACAGCACCCGGCCAACCACTCAACTTCTGACTCAGTATTCACACCTATAGTTAATGAAGGACCAAAACAAGAACCAACTAAAGTAACAGATCCTGGCTTATACATTCGTAACCCATTAGCAATGAAATACTTCAGATGGGTAACAGTCGACTTAATACTTTCATTTTTATAAATTGACTCTTTAGTCTCGCTATCTAAAATTATTGGTGCTACCGCGCAATCAAAGTTAAATTTATTTAAAACAACAAGAAGATTAGCTAGACAATATTTATCCATATGCGTATCGTCATCTAATTGTAGAATAAACTCATATTTCGCTTTTCGAAAACCTTCAACACGTTGAGCAACCTGCGATCTTTTTTGACAATATAGAATTTCACAATTACTTGGAACATTAAATGACAATATTGTGTTATCAGGTACGCAAACTATAATTTCATTTGGCACAAAAGTACCTGAATTTAGGACGTTAATAGTTTTTAATAGATTAACATTACCTAATGACGGAATTACAACAGATACACTTTTCATTAAATTTTAGAGTTATATTAATAATTAATCAAAAATTGAAGCTCTTAAAAACATTAAGTCCATTTAACCTTTTTAGAAACAATTTCTACTTTACTCGTTCAACCCAAAAAGAACTTAATTGTTGCATAGGATCGTCAGGCTTAAAATAATCAAATTTATTTGAGAGCTCCACGGGACATTTATACTGCATAAATTTTGACGCCCAAATAATTTTAAAAAATTTATTATTGGACATAAAAGCATGCACCATGTATGATTCATTCCAAAACATATTATCACTTTCAATCCACACTTGGTGATAATTAAATGGAATCATAATATCATGCCAATGAACTATAGCCCCTACTTTCAATCGTGGAACAACCTCAAGAATTTCGTAATTTACATCTGAACCAATTTTCACCACATGACTGGAATCAATAAACAATATATCAGCCTGAGACAACAATCCAATATCAACATCTTGTATCTTCTTTTCGATAAGAGTGAAATTTGTGTTTTTAATGTTTTTTAAATACTCTTTCGGGTAAGGTTCAACAGCTGTAAATTGACAACTCACTCCCTCTTTTTCATTGCATGCAAGAGCTGAGAGGCTTATCTTTGTTGAGTCTCCAGATCCTATCTCGATTAGTTTTTTTGGTTTCTTATCTCTAATTAATGAGTACAAAATAAAGCTATCAACTTGAGATAAACCATCATTTACTGGTGGGTTATATTCATTAATATACCTGGATAAATTTTCATCTAAAAAGATTAACTGTTTTTCTATTGATAAATCAAGCCCAACACAATCACTTGCATGAGTATACACATCAGAATCTAACTCAGATACATTTGGTATTGGAGAATAAAAATGAACAGGCGTAATATGAATTTTCAAATACTTTTCTGAAAACCTAAATACTGGTTTATGAAGATTTCTCAGACTCTTTTTTATTATATCTTTAACAAAACTAAACATAGTAAAACCCTATACAATAATAAACATTCATACAATAAAACATAATTAACACCAATAATTAGTAGAGAATTGAATTACTAAAAAAGTAACCTCAAGAAAAAATGCAACCCTACCTTCAATAAATAAGAGTAAACTCTCTTTGATAATAAAAAGCCCCAAACTGATTTTTAACTATTAATAACTTTTCTATGAAATATCACATCAATCATTCTAATGGTTCTATATCTGAACAAACATTTATACAAACAAGACCACAAAAAACAGACTAATAAACTCTAACGCAAATAGTAGCTAAAGAAATCTTGTTCATCCCTTTATTTTAAAATGTAACTATTCAATAACAACTCGACGTTCCTATGCACGAATAAGATTCGTAAAAAAAGACTTTCAAGGAGTATAGTGACCGCAAATTTCATTTTGAAACTTACTTTCATCAAAGGGTAAAAAATATTTTTTACAATAATCTTTGGCTGCATTGAACTCTAGCATCAAACTATCCGCGTTAGACTTCAAGTCATTCTTGATATGTTTAACAAGCTCATCTGGTCGACTTACCACAGTCTTCCACGAAAAAAGATTATGCAAAGGGTCAATTGCAAGCTCATTAGGTAACGACAAATAAAATGGTCGAAGCCCTTCAGTAACTGCATGTATAGCAGCTCCACTGCCCCTATAAATTGCCCAACGACAACGATCAAAATCTTTTGCGATTTTGACATCTGATATCTCTATATTAACAGGAAGTTTTTCTAACCTTTTATCTAATTTCATAACGTCGTTAAACTTTATTATTGGATGCATTCTAATAATAAAAGAAATTTCAGGTAACAAAATAGCAGCATCAATTGAAAAATTTACAATCGTTAAACATTCACATACATTTCCATCAGGGATTATTAAACATGAATGGTTATTTGTATTTGCTAATTTTATTGACAAATCCATATCTGTATTAGACAGACGACTAGCTCCAACTGTAGATATTTTAACATCACCCAATGAATTATTTTTTTTTAAAAAATCACGAGTTATATCACCAACTGTTACAACTATATCAGGATCCATCTGATTACCTAACCCCCTTTTAATTGCATGTTGCCTCTGAAACAAAATTGCATGCTGATACCCAATGCAACGTATATCTGGGTTAACACTTCTAGCTGCTGCAAATGCAAGACGTTCCCAAGCATGACCTTCATACAATACAATTAATGTTTTTGCATTCACTCTCCCGATCATATTTTTGAATTGATGATAAAGGCGTAGATTAATAATAGTTGTTATTGATAACGCTTGTTTTGCCGCTGTTTCTATTATGCTTTTATGATATTTATTTACAACTAATTTCGATTGCTTATTTAATTTCTCAGCTTCTTTTTTTAACCTAGAACGCAATTTATATTCTTCACCCAATGAAAGCAAACTAGGAAATAAAATTCGAGGTGCAATATTAGATTGTACCTTTGATAATAAATGTTCATATTTAAAGCCCGTATGATTATGCAATGCTACAAGACTTGAAATGCCTTCTTGCATTAACTTTTCCGGTAATCCTCCAAAGTAAAAATCTGATTTCACATAAATTTGTGATTCATTTAACAAATGAGATATAAAAACAACATCAACATCCCCATTTATATCACAAGAAGAAACCCATTTTTGATTTGAAGACTCCAACTTTCCCAACTGTCGTATTGTATACATTAGTGATTTAATTCTAATTAAGACAGGAGACTTTTCTGAAAGTTTATCGGTATACTTAGTAAGAGTTACTGGGTGCTCACTAAGTACATGTAGCCAAGCAATAGCTGCGCGTTCTATAGATATATTTGGCTCTTGTAAAATAAGATCGCAAGTATCACAAAGAAGCTGATACTGTTTTTCATTCAAACGAAAGTCACTCCAAATTTAATTAAAATTAATTTCACTCTACCGACAATCATCATTAATTTAAAATCTTATCAAGCAATAACTTTTGCTCATTATTATCCTCAATGTATTCCAATACAACTTTTGCCTCAGCGGGTTCATTCACAGAAGGTAGACTTGGATTTACTGGTACTGATTGTAATTGAAACCCATGCTCAATTATACGCATTTGCTCAATATATTCTGCTTTCTCTATCAACGAAGCAGCTAAACTTGTGAGCGTAATTAAAAACTCTTTTCTAAATGCAATTATACCTAGAATTTTACGAATAAATTTTTGATGGACTTCAAAATTGCTATAACATGGAGAACGACGAAAACAATAAAGTATTTTATTAGTTTCTGAAATAGCACATTTCACAAATGAATGTTTATCTAACTCTTTAATATTTTCTATTGGGCCTGTAGCATTCCATGCATCGACAGACAAATTAGACTTTACTGCTCTTACTAATTCATCTAAATGCCGTGGTAATAATAATGGTTCATCTCCTTGAAGCAAAATAACATAATCACAATCTATTTGTTCTACAGCCTCAGCAACACGAGATGTTCCATTAGTATGTGTGTTAGCCGTCATAATTACAGTGCCACCAAAACCTCGAATTGAATCAGCAATTTCATTATCACAAGTCGCGACAATTACATCTGAAATTTCTTTTGAAAGTAAAGCGCGCCTTCGCACATGTTCA
The DNA here is from genome assembly GCA_964463085.1 of uncultured Flavobacteriaceae bacterium. GTDB lineage: Bacteria > Bacteroidota > Bacteroidia > Flavobacteriales > Flavobacteriaceae > Aureibaculum. Next base: position 12,291 of record CAYXAZ010000007.1, read on the forward strand.
ATCATAGGTAAGCCATGAAATTGAAATAATATTTTATTAGGAAACCTTACTGACGCTAAATGCGCAGGAATTACAGCAATAATTTTCATTAGCTTCACTTTCTACTGAGGAAATACACCGCAATCCACGTTAATACATTGCCCAGTGATAGCTGATGCACTATCTGATACTAACATTGTGCAGAACGAAGCGATTTCTTTACCTTGAGGTAATCTCAATAGTGCTGCATTAGCTTTTGTAAAACTCTCAATAAATTCTACAGGTTTACCTTTTGCTGGTGACAGTGGATCCTTTAAAGCTTCAATAAGACCATCAGTAGGAACAAGTACCGGACACAATGCATTCACACGAATCCCCTCTGGTCCAAGTTCTTTTGCTAATGATTGAGTTAAACCATTCATCCCAAATTTACTTGCAACGTATGCAGAATTATTAGTACTACCACGCTTTCCTGCAATGCTTGAAATGTTTATTATATTGGCACCATCTTGCATTACACTTGCCGCTGCCTTACAACCCCAAAATGCACCTTTTAAATTAGTAGCTAGAATATCATCTAAAAATTCATTACTAATTTTTTGAATAGGCCTCCACTCCGAAAAACCTGCATTATTCACATAGACATCAAGTTTACCTGTTTTAGCAATAGCAGCCTCAACAAGTTTGATATGAGATTTTTCATCTCGTACATCGGTAGGTATAAATTCTACATTTTCACCATACTTTTCACTTAAATTTAATTCTTGCCTTGCTCCAACAATAACGAAATAACCTGCTTCTATAAATGCTTCAGTAATATTAATACCGATACCACGATTACCACCTGTTATAACAACAGTTTTTTGTGCCATTAAACCTTCTCCATTAAATTCTATTACATTGCATTAATTAAATTGTCATGCAAGAAAAACCGCCATCAATCGAAATTTCAGCACCGGTTACAAAACTAGAAGCATCAGAAGCTAACCAAAGTGTCGCACCTAACAATTCATCTGGCGATCCATAACGCTTCATTGGAGTATGACCTAAAATTGCTTTTTCACGCTCAGGAGTAATAAAGTTTTCACGATTCCAATCTGTCGGGAAAAAACCAGGCCGTATTGCATTTACGCGAACGCCTTTTGTGCCCCATTCTCGACCTAAGTTCTGAGTAAGATTTTTTATTCCAGCTTTAGCAACTGAATAAGCAATTGCTTTAGATAACGGAGGGCCTGCTGATGCAGACGATAGATTTATTATTGAGCCTTCTCCTCTTTCCACCATATATTCTCCAAACACCTGACAGCCCAAAAATGTACCCGTAATTTGTGAATCAAGTATAGAATTCCATTCATCTAGTGTAAGTTCAAAAAATGGTGTAGGCCCATTAATTCCTGCGCCATTAACAAGAATATCTACTTGTCCAAAAATTTTAAGAACCTTTTCTAAGGCTTCTTTATGCTCCTTTTTTTTTGCAACATCAATTTCAATAGAAACAACATTATCAAAACCTAACTCTATTAACTCACTCTCAATAGCTTTTGCTTTTTCTAGTCGTAAATCCAATATAGCTACTTTACATCCAGCGCGAACAAACCCACGAGCCATTTCACTACAAAGGTGGCCACCTGCGCCAATAACTACTGCGACTTTATTTTCTAAATTAAACATTTTATTTAAATAAGCATTCATGTGAAGTCCTTGAAATTATTTCCGTAACATTGCCATCATTTGATTCATTTGTTCAGCCCATTTCCATAACACAAACAGGTCAGAACCTAGAATTGCGTATGTGTAACCTAGATCAAATAAATCTTGGACATTTTGTCGAGATGTATCAGCTACCTGTGTACCACAACTTTTTCCAAATTTCTCACAGGCATCAACTACTTTCTTTGATGCAGCTATCACAAGTGGATGGGTCGTCTGACCTGGCACACCAAGAGAACCTGATATATCATACGGTCCAACCATAACACCATCAATTTCATCAAAATCCAATAATTTATCTATATTCTCCACAGCTTCAATTGATTCAACTTGAATTATAAAGCTTGAGGTTTCATTCCAACACTTAATATAATCATCAAAATCAAAACCATAAGCATGCGCTCTATTTACTCCATAACTCCTATTACCAACTGGTGGATATTTAAGACATTCAATAATTTCCTCTACTTCTTCAGGAGTATTAACCATTTGTACTATTAAACCATCTGCTCCAGATTCTAATAGCGGTTTAAAATAATCATTTGAATGAGAAACAGGACGAGGAAGGCATGGAGTTCCTTCACTTTGGCTAGCAGCAATTATGCGTTGAGCCTGTTCAATTGATATAGTGGAATGCTCCATATCTATTGCGATAAAATCAAATCCAGCTCTAGCAAAAGTCTCAGTAATTGAAGGATGCGCAAATGATATCCACCCAGCAAAAAGTCGCTCTCTGTTACGTAACTTTGTTTTTAAATCAATACGTGCTTTTAGTATATTTTTCATTATTTCATTTAATTATCACAATAAATTAAGTCAAAAAATCTAACTTAGTGAGACGATGACGTACAGGGCCATCGTAGGGAAAGTAAAATGGTGGCCTAATTGAGTAGTAATTTTGATGCCAAGGACAGTAATCATCTGCTAAAATTTTATCAGTCACCTTCCACGGATAGTCAAAAAATCGTATTTCAGTACCATCAGGTAATACTTTTTCTTCACGGTTACAACAATAAAATGATAATTTTCTTTCTTTAGCAATTGAGTAAAGATCATCGAAATAAGCATTTATTACAGAAGGATCCATTTCTTGCATAGACACCATATTTAAAGCAAGATCAATTGGACATTGTTGGAGAAGTTCATGGTTTTGTGCTTGAATTGCTATAATAGAATAATCATTCTCACTCGCATCAAAGGCACAGTCAACATCCTCTTTTTTAGTTACCAGTGCAACTGTCGAATTAAACTTCGTCTCTCCTAGCCATTTTTTCAAATACCATAAATCAACTAAAAGAGTTTTCGTTAAATTAACAAGAACAACTTTTCTTGAATATCCGCTAGCTAGAATTAAAGATGTCATTGAAGCGAATCCATCACCAATTACACATGATGTTGATTCTTTTAATGTTTTTATTTCAGAAGAATGATGCATCAAAAATGCCAGGGTAATAGATTGCCTGAGCACATCTAAATCATAAGCTCTCAATTGCTTACTAGTAATTTCTTTTGCTATTTTATCAACAAAATAAAAATCTTTATATATCCTTCCAAACTTCCGATACCGTTTTTGTAGTATATGATGAAATAATCGATATAACCCTCGATATGGTTTTTTATTTCCACCAAAACCTTGCAAACCCTCAAACTTATTATTTTTGAATGAAAAATTTGAATGATACTTTTGCCAGTGTGAACTTTCACTCGCATCCGTTTCAGTTATTTCAGCAGTAAGAAATTCAATTGCCTTATCCCCAACATATGTCATTTATTAATTCCAAGTAGTGCTTTTATTGCCGGGTGCAAATGTAATAAGCCAACCAAAGCTCCTTTATCATTAACAACAGGTAAATCCCAAATCTGTTTATCTTCCATTATAGTGATAGAGTCTTTTAATAAAACATCAAACTTAACAGTAATCGGATTACGTATAGCATGATCAAGTGCGTCATCAATAAAAAAAGCTGAAAATGGTTTTTGAACTTTTAATAACTTCCTCCTAATATCTCCATCAGTTAAAACCCCAAGAAGTATATTGTTACTATCAACAACACATACTATCCCTAGTTTTGTTCTACCCATTTCTTCAAGTGCTTCTTTAAAAATTATTGTTTCCCCAATCAGTGGGCAACTATTAAGTGGGAGCATAACATGCTTAACAAGCATAGTTTCAGTTTTCTGGGTGGACATTATCTTCTCCATATTTATCTAATAATTCAAGGCGCATTTCATGCATAAATTTGGCTTGACCAAGAACATTTTCTAAATATTGAATATCAAGCACAGTATTTGCGTCTGACAATGCATTCGGAGGATCATCATGAACTTCCATAAATAATGCATTTATACCACATGCAGTAGCAGCACGTACTAGGTGAGGTATAAACTCACGTTGTCCACCAGAAATATTTCCCATTGATGTTGGCATTTGAATTGAGTGCGTTGCATCAAAGCATACTGGGTATCCTGTTTCAGACATAATTGGGAAACTCCGCATATCATTAACTAGCATATTGTAGCCAAGAAATGTCCCTCTATCAGCTAGAAGAACTTGATTATTACCAAATGATTCAATCTTTCTAACAGAATTTTTCATATTCCAAGGACTCATATACTGACCTTTTTTTAGATGTATTGGACGATTTGTTTCTGCTGCTGCTCTAAGTATTGATGTTTGACGACATAAATATGCAGGTACTTGTACCATATCACAAACTTCACCAGTTGCAGCAGCCCAGGTAGGTTCAGAAAAATCTGATACAACAGGAATACCAAATTCATCTCGTACATTAGCTAATATTTGTAATCCATGATCTACTCCTAAGCCATGAAAACTTTCTGGAGATGATCGGCAATCTTTATCATAACAAGATTTATAAATCCAAGAAATCCCTACACGATGGCAAATTTCTCCTATTTCATCAGCCATTTTAAATGCATGCTCTCGACTTTCTATAGCACAAGGACCACCAATAAATACGAGGGGTAATTTACTACCGATCTTTACTTTAGTAACCTTACCATAACCTACTTCGATTATTTTTTTATCCATAAAAATATCCATTATATAAATTAATGAGATTTTTACATTATACTTACTACTTATTTGGATTGATAAATGTAAAATCGTTTTACTATTGGTAGTTTATTTAAATATTACTAACTTACTTTATTTTCACTATTAGTAATATACTGTAAACTGTTTCTTTGTAAAATGGACAGTCCTGCCATTTTAGATTCACTATGTGCAGAAAACTTAGTCTTTTTAACATCCTTAACTTTCAAGAAATCATTTCCTGGAACAAAATTTAAATGTAAATGAGACCGAAATGTATAGGGTTTTAAATCAACTCGATGTAAGCCATTAGGATCGAAAATTACTAATGTACCTGATTTCCCTACACAAGGAATAATTTCAAAATTATCTATCATATACTTCTCTGAATAATAATAATCACTATTCGATAAATATTCTCGATGAGTACGATGACTACCCTTTGCATAAAACATACAACTATCAGACACATTAATATCACTAAGAAGTACGTGTGCAGTCATTTGATTGACCGTATCATAATGCCAAAAATCATTAAATCCTGCCACTTCTAACTTTTTTTCATTGCCTAAGTGTGTACAATTTATACCAGGGTAATGTCGAAGATATGGTTGACAACCATAAAATTTAGCTAAAATACTTAAAAGCATAGGTTCAGTTGCAAACTTAAAAACATCAGGATCATTCAGGTCTAAACTAAAACGATAGTATTTATCTCTAGGAAGAAAAGTCTCAGGATTTAATTCATATCTTTCAAGAAGGTTATTTGCATTTATTTCTAGATAACCAGGTATAAAAACTATCCCATCTTGATTTAAAATCTCAATATATTCATTCCATTTTGGCAGGAGCTCTAACATACCACTAACTGGTGTTGCCAAGGATAAAACTGAAGGTAAGGGGATTATTTGCCCATACATAATTTTTTTGAAAAATCGTTTAGGCCTAAGAATATTCTTAACGCAGAGAACAATAAAATTATCACTCCCGAAATAGCGACCATAAAAATACTGTCTATTACGTTGAAACAGTAGTTTTAATAAAAACAATACCGTACCATGAATAAATTTTACTATAATAACAATAGGCTTTATCAAGAATTATCCCTCACTAACTTTCCATACCATTAAGGTACATCATTTTTGAGCAGATAACCATTCACGTAACTCCTTCTTCCCTATTAGCATATCAATACCATGTGAGGCTCGATCGTCTTTTTGACACATTCCAAAAGGATCATAATAAATTGAAGGTATATTCAACTCACGAGCAATTAATGCTGTTGAAGTAAATGGCATAGAAATAACAAGAGTACTTGCTTCGATCAATGTATATGCAGAAAGATCAGGGTCGACATTGATTATATTTTCACTTTTATTCAAAACTTTAGAAAACTTACGATATTTTGGATGTGCAATCGATCCAATATTACGCTTCCGTTTCCAAATAACTGAATAACCAAATTCATCAGCAACTTGTTGTATATCTTTTAGAAATTCAATGCAATTATGTGGCACATAATATTCAAAATCAACACTTAGCAAGTTGAACATTGAGCTACGAAATGGTGTCACATCAAATACAGTTATTGTTTTATTTTTAATTTCTGGAGTCATCATATTATTTGATATATCAAACCAAATTGGACCCACAACAAGTGCATTTGAGTTATCATTAGTATTTCGGTAAATGAAATCAGCTTGCCACTTATCCCAAACTAAATAACGAGGCCAATTCATATTTTGCCATCCATAAACTGAGCATGGATAACCATCCTGACGTTTAAAATCTTCACAATTAGTAGAATAGAAATAAAAGGTAACTAACGAGCCTTTTTTTTCTGCCTCATATGTCCAGAGTGGACGATAAATCCAATTTGAATTGTGAAACATATATTCTCGCGCTAAAATATCATCACTCATAGTACGCACATGCGCCGCCTTAGCCGCCTGATTTAATAACAATGCATGCCACCAGCGTCCACGAAATAGATCTATCATTGCTAGCAGACTAGCTTTTACTGCCCATGCACTATATTGAATTAAGCCATAAACTGAATTTATTGGAGGAATAGCTGAAGGTAAGTCTGTAATTTCAACTGTTCCAATACTAGTTGAACTAAGACCTTTAATATCATGACAAATCGAATTAAGTTCAGCAACACGTCCATTCCATCGTAAATACCACGTAACAATATCATGGCTTAGATTTTGATTATTCGCCTTTGGTATATTATTAATATTAAGATTATCAAAGTATGTATAACGATTAAGTCCATTGTAAGTAGGTTTTATTATTTCCTTAATACCTTGAAAAATTGTATTCCCAATAACTCTAAACCCCTGAGCGAGAAAAACCAGCATAAAACAATTCCACAAGAGCATCGATCTAATTTTGGCAACTCTCAAGCCAAATGGCTCAAAAATATCATTCCACATGGGCGGAATTGCATAAACTACAGCTGATTCTGATTTACCAAATGCATATAATACAGCTCTGTGAAAATTTAAACTTACAAAATGATAAAGAATATATTGGCGGACCACAAGTTCACCATTACTTGCTGCAACACCAAATATTGTTTCAGAAAAAAAATCACTTTCAATACAGTTAGATGTTGCAAGTGCATTTTTAATAGAACAAATCTTATCCAATGAATTCATATTTTTTAATAATCGATGACCACGTAACATTCGACGTAAACGACGTATTTTAAATCGAAGAACAATCTCTCTTAGCATTAAATTATACGATAACCTATTTTAAATTTGGTCAAAATACGGAATATTAAAAGAATAACGTTCATACCAAGATCTGACAGAATGATTTATTGATAACCTATTAACCCACATTAAAAAATAGGTTCCCTCTAAACTTAGGCAATCCCCTGTAAAAGTCACATCCAGAACACCATTCTTAACTTTAATTTCATAATCCTCTCCCAGTTCAGAGTAATTACTTATACCTAAATCATCAACTAAATTCTGTAACTCATTTCTAATTATATTCAGCAACTTACCTTTATCTAAAACTCTAACCATATGACCGCCATAATCACACTGCCTTATAACGATAGAAAAATCAATATCACTAAGCTCATTAACAAGAGGATGTTCACAGGAACAGTGAACTACCATCTTAGTCATCGAATATTTATTCCAGATTTTTTTTAACAAAATTAGGTAATCTGCAGATTTTAACACTGATAATTCATAAATATTATCATCACAAAAAATAACATAACCTAACACTTTATTTTGATTAGTAATAAGTAAAAATTTAATTTGTTGATTTTTAGATTTCCATAAAATATAACGCCAATATTCAATTGAACGATAACAAGCCCCATATAATTTAGAGTAAATAGATTTATATATATTGCTTACAGCTAATAAATTACTTTCCGTTACATTAGTGAGTTCATAATCTCCCTTGCAAAGAATAGAATCATTTAAACTAAAGTTAATCGTTGAATATTGAGAGAGCCCCCAGAATGAAAATTTATTATAAAAATAATCAACAGCTTTACGAGCAATAAGAACTAAAAAAAGCACATCTCGTTTTTTGCATTCTTCAATAGCTTGATTTATTAATTTTTTCGACAACCCAAATCCACGGTGTGATTCAGAAATACAAATCGAACTCAAAAACGTACCTTTTATCTTTTTACCACCATGGTAAAAAAAACGATCAATAAGAAAACAAACACCACAGACCTTATCACCGTCAACAATTATCACTACATCATTTCCTAAAAGAATACCAACCGGCGACAACAATTTTTTTTTATTTATTTCTGAGGATACATTATCTTGACCCTTAAAGATCTGAGCAGCAAGTTTTAACGCATGCGTTATTTCATTTGAATTACGAGCACATCCAATATACATAGCACTTACAGTATTTCAGTTTTTGGTGACTTTATATTTTCAATCATTTCATTTAACCAACTTCCTGTAACATCTTGATGAATTGGAACAGGTAAAACAGTAATCAACTTTCGAGCAACTTTTCCTTCGATCTTTTCAAATGTTATAAATCCGCTAACCACTCCCCATTGATATAGATCCTTCTCTGAAGCAGAAAAACTGACTGGAACCACAGAAGGAAGTCGATACACTGGTTTAGATAAACATTCGATTGCAAATGGCCAGATTTTATCTAAGTTTTTACGACGTTCAACGACAAAACTATTCCATTTTTTAATTGCCATAATAATTTCACCAGCTTGAAAACGTGAAACACTCCCAACTTCACATTCATTAGCAGCCCAGTAATAATATATGTTTTTAACTTTGTATGATAACAATCTAAGAATCCATTGAAACAAGCCACTTTTTTTATTATTTCTGAAAGCACGAATTTTAATGGCTGTATCCTCATCCTTGCACCATAGCACTCCACCAGATGTTGTACCAAGAATTTTAGGGAAAGACCAAATTTCAAAGTTACCTCCTCCAGGAAATAATGTAGTGCCTGGAATACAAAGTGTATCAACGCAATCTTCAATAGAATTTTTATTCAAGTTAGTTTCCTGAACATATCCCCATTGGTGATAAACAACTCGTAATGAGGCTTTAGTTGCTGTTGGTCCGGCAAGAGGAGTTGTCACTCTAGAAATCGCATCTAATACGCAATGACTTGCGTATGGAAAAACACCAACAAGATTTCCTCTTGTTACGCCACTCTCTTCCAAAGCAAGAGTAATAGCAGAACGACCACTGGAACATAATACTGGATATCCAGTTGGAAACATGCTTTGAAGTAGTTCTTCTATCTCCCTTACCGCAGTCAATCGATATATCGAGGCAACTCCTCTAATAATGTTTGGTTTCGGCCAAAGAAAATAACTTTTCGACGTTCTGTTTAATTTCGTATTTACCATTTTATACTAATAGGATTTTATTAAAAATCGTATCAAAAAGCATTACTATTAAAATATTTTTAAACATCTAAATATTATTACAGCTTCCTATTAAATTACAGGAGTATTTATAGGTCTCTAACTTAATTCTTTCTATTTAACTGGAAACTTGCCGCCACTAAATTCAGTACAGTTTTGAACTTGAAAATATAGTTAATCTTATACCAAACATAAATTTATAAACGCCTTTCAATTTCCCTTACCATCATTTCTCTTATTTATGATGGTAAATTTTTATTATAAATAATTTAAGCCGCATTCATACATTTAATTTTTTCAACGCGAGCATAATATAACTTAAAGTAGAATGCATTCATTTATAATTGTAAAAGCGAATGTACTGTTCAACAGTTTGTACAGCCGAGTTATGATACATAAAAGATATATGATTCAATTTTTCTGTTTTTAAGCTTCTTAAAGAATGTTCCAGCACACTATTATCTTAGAAATTACCACATAGTTTTTCCAGCGTATTATTCCTGTTGCTACAGATCCTGATATATCCATTACCTATCGAGTGCTTCTGTACTTTGGTATAATAAGCTATAATTCTGTTAAATTTTATTAAACCATTACACCTAATGTAAAATCACGTTTGCATATTATTCAGATTCAGGTCAAACAAACGTCATATTTCCTTCTTCTCTAATGTTAACATACCTAAACGCAACCATTTCTCACCACCAAAACCTACTTTAAATTTTGAGATATTTAATTCTTTTTCTTCTTGTTCATCACCAGCTGAAACATTACGAGTTAACTTTAACTCCCCCATCTCAAGCCAGTCACATCCTAGTTTTTTCGCATGTATCATAGCACTCCAAATCAGAACATGGCTTAGTGGCTTATCCCACATATCCCTATTTGACGCTGAAACACCGTAAAAACATAATTTTTCACTTACTGGAAAAAATGCGGCCGAAACCAATTGATCGGAGTAGTATCCAAAAACACAAAAAGCTTCATTGTTTGCTACCATTCGACTCATTAGATCCCATGTAACACGTGGCCTAGTTTCTCTTCTTGATGCACTAACATGTAATTTTCGAAACATTTCAATAGTATCAGAACTCAAATTATCAGCGGTAATAATATTAATTTGAAGATTGTTTTTGCCCCACTTAATTTCCCCTTTATAGCTTTTACGTAACCCTGTAATCAACTCTTGTTCGGTGTGCTTTAAGTTAATTACTTGGGTAAATACTGTTCTCTGTTTCAAATCACTTTGAATAAGATTTTCGGACATTAATGACAGTCTATTTTCTGTTAAGATATCCAGAAAATTTAAATTAATTTCATTTTTTTTTGCAAAGACAATAATTTCTTCTTGCAAAATTTTACGAATTGCGGATTTTTCTTTTCTAGTTAATTGCTTTTTTTCAATAGTTACTATTGGATAGCCGTACCAAGATAATGTTGTATTATTTTCATGGTTCTTCAATTCGGTTATTAATATCAAAAATAATGGCTCGTTAGCTTTTACTATAATAAATGACTTGTCTTGTGCGTGGCAGTTGACTAATTGTTCTTTATAAAAACTACCCCACAATGGTGTATGAAGAGGGTATTGATATTGACTCGCTTTCCATATTGTACGCCAATGATCTAGAAAATCTTCCTCTCCAGTTCGAACTATTTTCATGTATTAAACCTAAGATATTTACTAGACATACATAGTTTTCAACCCTTCTTCTACAAATTGTTCTACTAATTGTTTCAGTGATGGGTTGCTATCCAAATATTCAATTATCTCAAGCAATGGTATTCTTGGAGCAAGATCTTTGAAATGTTTATATACGTCTCTACATAAAACCAAATCCTCAGGATAATCTATAGTTAGCCTTATATCTGTTCTTTTAATAGATTTTGGAGCATCTAGGCTATTAAGTTTAAAGTTTTTCTTATTTTCCCTAATATACAAACTACATAACTCCGAACGATGCTTGTCATCACCTTCACGATGTGAGCGTTTATAGGCTTCCATAGTCGTTATTTCAAACCCACTACCATCAGGAATGAAATCGAGGACTGACATATCATATCCACCTTTAACATGGGATTTCCATGCTTCTGGGATAGCATCAAAATATGTAAAAGGAGATTCAGTGGTTAAACGAAAAATATCAGTCGCCCCTTCTTTCTCACCACTGGCAATCAATCGATCAAGAACATCTTCTTCATCCCCTATAATGTACGAAATTTTATGTTCAGCCGCTTTTTCTACAAAACAAAGATTATCTACACCTTCAGCAATACCTAATACAATTGCATCAATTGTTTTTTCTTGCTTAAGCCAATCAATAATATAATCCAGCACGGTCAGATTTTTCTCGATATCAAGATTTTGCATAGGTTTTCCATAAAGCCTTGTACCTTGATTTCTACAGGCTAACGCTGCAACAAGCTTTCTGCTCATAGATCATTTTCCATAATTGGCTGATTTTTTTCACCTCTATTTTTTAAGAGTTTACCAATAACATCTTCTTTTTTACGAAAGCAACCAGGAGAACCATCTACACCAACTCGTTTCAAAGCTAAATCTTTTGATTGCAATTTAACACCTGCGTCAATATTACCTTTAAGTACAACCACCTTACCTGATCGGTCTTTATAGACTTTTTCTGCATCAGATACCTCCAGAGATTCATTTCCTAGTGCTAATGTCATGACTTTTATTGCGCTTACGAATTTTTTAAAATTTAAAGGTGTAAGAGCTGAAATAAAATCTTCAATTTCAAGTTCCCGATCTAACGTAATATGTTTTTCAATTACATCAACACCAAGGGCTAGCGCCATCATTGAAAGATAGAAAGCTTCGTCTCCAGAACCTTCACTGTGATCCATAAACCCTAAAGAAATTTCAGGGAAGTTGTGAATGAGTGACTTTATTTTTAGTAAATTATTTTCTTCTATTGATGTGGGTTCCGACTGATAACCATACATTAGCGTTACTTTCGTTTTTCCTTTCGTGAGGGATAACAAATGCTCAATATCATCGACCGGAACGCCACCTATAGATAAAAACAATCTGTCAAATAAATTAACAGCTTTTGTTATAAGTTCAACATTATAAGTATCTGTTGTAGAAATCTTCACTCCATCAGCTTTCATTTTTTTCGCTAATTCTAGGCTAGTTTCACCATATATATCAAAATAAACCTTCGATCCATTTTCTTTTATATATGTAACTAGGTCTTGCCAAATTTTCTCAGACATTTCTAATGAATGAAATAAGTCGTAATATTCATAAGAAGGAACAGCCAATTCATCTGCTATCACTAGTTGATATTTAACAGCATCAGCCCCGGAGTTCACAGCTGCTTTTGCTAACAACTCAGCTAACTTTTGATTTCCTTCAAATCCCTGCGCGACTTCTGCAATAATTTCTACTTTCGCCCTATTATTCATAATTCAAACCTTTTTCTATTATTTTTTTAGAATCCTTACCTACGTTAAAAATAAGATCGATAGTTGATAAATAAGGAATAAAATCAACGAATAATTGCTCATACTCAACTGGTGAATAGCTTAAATAACTATAACTAATACCCTGTGCTCCGAAAAATGATGAATCATCAAGATAATTACTTGAACCAATAGGAGATACGTAATGGTCAGCTTCTAGTTCATTGCAAATATTTGCCAACAACTCATCTTTCTTTCCATTTAAATTTAATGACGAACTACGTAAGGTTTCTATTTTTATATCTAAAACATCAAATATACAATCAACTATTTTAATATTTAAATCAGTTAGATTTGTATGACCTTCTTTTAATATATTTATAAATCTACCCGAATACTCATTAAAATATTCTGCTTTAGAATACGCATGAATTATAGAATCAATGTGATTTGTCGGGAAATCACTGCTTGTGTGGATACACACATCATTTATTTTCTGCTCTCGCGGACCTTTAACGACTGGAACAGTTAATAACATTTCTCCATGAGCTGTTTTTATGCGATTTCTTTGTTGCCACGATCGTCTGGTAAATTGAACAGAGTCTAGATATACAAATTGATCGACACTCATAGCTAATGCTATATAACCAGTCCAAGGTAGATAGGTTGGCTGCATAATGGCAATTTTTTTACTCATTCCTCTACAGCTAGTGCAATTCCGTTATAACCGTAATTGTTCCCATTATAAAACATATATTTTTTACCTTTATGTATAATTACCGCTGCATATTCATTCATTTCATTGTCTACACTATCAAGATCAGGCTTAATACCTGTTAATGAATCATCTCTTTGCCACTGAATTCCATTCATTGACTCAGCATAACCAAGTTCATATGATTTTTCTTTGTGTGCGAACCACATTTTCCATGTAACTCCGTCCTTATATACATATGGTCTCGCTAATGCATTTTCTTTTTCACCTTTAAAATCTATACATACTGTACCCTCGCGTTGCCAATTCTTTCCATCATTTGAAAATGCTATTTTAATGTTGTATCGAGGAAGATCTTTATGTATCCATTCCGTTCCACTGACATAATACATTCGTAATCCGTTTCCTTCTTTTACCACCCAAGGAGCAGTATTTAAAAATGGATCTGTTTTACTTCTTTCGATGATAGGAGCTTCTGAATATCTTTCGAAAGTTTTACCATTATCGTTGCTAATGGCAAGACCGCCAAATAAATGCATACGTACTGTAGAACCAGGATTCCAGCCTATATAATAAAAATATATTTGATTGTTAAATTCTAAGATACAGGATGGAGTAACTCCATTATCATCAAAGCAACCTAACCTCCCTGGTGCAAGTACAGGTTCATTTGAAATTTCTAAAATATTTGTAGGTTCATTCATATTTACGATGAAATAACCGATATGAGAACGATTCTCATCATCACGGCCAGAAAAATATATTTTATAATTATCGACATCGAGTTGATGTGGTGTGGGAATCATGGCGTGCGTACGTGCCCACCACAAACTACCATCTGGTTTATAAATCAACCCTTTTTTTTTCCATTTATAGGGGGTTGTTCGAGTAATAATATCGTTAATCATTCTAAATCCCAAACTCTCTCTTCATTAGCATGCGTGCTCGCTTATCATCTCTCTCATAGAGAGTACTCTGTGCACCAAGAACAACGCTTCCTCCAGAGATATTCTTTGTTATGGAAACACCCATAGCAATAAATGAATCATCGCCTATTTCAGTGAAATCTCTTATGCATGAATTCACACCAAAAAAACATCTTTCACCTATTTCACAATGCCCTGAAATTACTACATGAGATGATATATAAGTGTGATCGCCAATTAAACTACCATGACCAATATGATTGCCTGACCAGATCATCACATTGTTACCGATCTTTACTGTTGGTTGAATTGTCTGATTTTCAAGAATAAAGCAATTATCTCCAATAGCTAGATCAGGCCATGTCACTGATTTTGAGCACACATAGGATGCAAGTTTATAACCAGCAACCTTGGCTTGTTTATATTTATCCTGACGTAATTGATTAAGCTTTGAATAAGAAAGTGCGACGTGCATGTAATTTTCTTTTGGAGGGAAGCGTTCATTCACTTGACTAAAGGGAATCAAAGGTAAGCCATGTAATTGCTCTACATTAACGTGGTCATCATCAACTGTGAATGCAACCACACGGTAATTGCTATCATTATTAAAATAATAGTATGCTAACGCTGCAATTTCAGCTGAACCAAAAATAATAAGTTGCTTCATAGTTTCAATCCTTCACTAACTGACTTTCTAGCCACAGCAACTAAAAAATCGAGTGGTAAAGTCATGAGCGTTTCTATGACCCTTCCCGTTTCAATATCGGAAAAATATTTTGATAGATAATAGTTCAAGTAACGTTCATTATCGAAGAAGAAAAACCTTTCTCCATTTCGAAACCCAAAATTCTGAATCAAATTAATATGTTCGCCCATAAGCTTTGAGCGTTTATAAATTTCATGTTCGGGTCCAACAGTCGATAGACAAACTGCTCCACCTACCTTTAATACTCTTCTATATTCAGCAAAAGCATCTAGAAGATATGTTTCTGTACTTTCATAATGAAGTGTATTTATAGAAAGAATTAGATCAAAATAATCATCAGGATATGGGATTGCTCGATTAGTACCTTCACAAAACTCCACTTTATCATAGCCACGAGCATTCATTACTTTTTTTGCATTCACAGTAATTTCTGAATGAATATCTACTCCATAAACCTCACAACCTAAATCGGCAAATGGTATTAGATTACTTCCAAACGCACAACCAACATCCAAAACTTTCCAAGTAGACTGTGGTTTAAGTGGCTTTTCTAGGTAACTACCGAAAACCAACTTTAACATAACCTCATTTGGATACTTAGGATAATTACCTGCATCGAGTTCACTTAGAAACTCTTGGTTCCATTCTTGTTTTTGCATCATTCTCCTTTCTTACTCAAATAGTTTTTTTGAACATGCATTACATACTTAGTTATAAGTATGTATGAAACGCCAATATAATTATAATTGAACTGTTTATGCAGTTAGAAGACTTCTTTCCTGTCATTGTATTTATTATACAATACTTACTACTGTAGTTTTTTGACCAAATCCCAACTCATACGAGTACCTCTTTCAATTTTTTTTGTAACCGTCATACCCAACAGAGCATCGAGATTTCTCACAGGCAATCCATAACCAGGTCTGATTGAACGCAAATTATCCTTTGTTAAAGTCTCACCCTCTTCCATATCCTTTACAATGTATAACGATCTACGTGCAAGTGAGCTATTTTCACTTTTAACTGTCCCATAGTGGATGGTACCTCGTGCTTGCCAAGCAATTTTCGACTCTTTCACTAATGACATAAATTCATTTGGTTCCATTGAAAAGGCCGCGTCTACTCCTCCTTCGGCCCTAGATAATGTAAAGTGTTTTTCAATAACAGTTGCTCCTAAGGCCACACTTGCTATTGCAACTCCAATGCCCATCGTATGGTCTGATAATCCAATCTGACAGCCCAATAATTTTTGCATATGAGGGATTGTTAATAAATTTGCCTCATTAGGGTCAGCTGGGTAAGCCGCTGTACATTTCAATAGTATAAGATCTTTACAACCTGCTTTCCTCACAACTCTAACCATTTCGCCTAAATCAGCTACAGTAGCCATTCCAGTAGAAATAATAACTGGCTTACCTGTTGCAGCTACTTTGCGAAGAAGTTTGAAATCTGTATTTTCAGTTGAACCTATTTTATAACATGGGCAATCAAGCTCTTCGAGAAAATCAACAGCTGTTTCATCAAAAGGACTACTGAAATACATCAATCCTAATTCCTTACAACGATTGAAAATATCTTTATGCCATTCCCATGGTGTAGAAGCTTGCTGATAAAGCTCATACATCGAGAGTCCATGCCATAAACTTTTTGGGTCGTTTAAATAAAAATCACCATCTTTTTTATCAATTGTTAGAGTATCTGCAGTATATGTTTGTAACTTAATTGCATGAGCACCAGAAGCAGCAACTGCATCAACAATTTCTAACGCACGATCCAGTGACTGATTATGATTACCCGACATTTCTGCAACAATCAGAGGCTCACAACTGGGACTGATTTCTCGGCCATTAATTTCAATTGTATTTTTCATATAATGATTTTAATCTTTATTTCATACAGTAAGGATTCGTCAGCTTTGATGATCTATTTGCAACCATTTTCACATTCAAACCATGTGAATTCAATTTTGTATATCTTAGAAATATAGATAATGTCTTTCCATAAAATCTTGATTATTTGCTAATTTCATTTTGTAGAACAACAATGCTTTACAATCTCAGTGAGAATTCGTTCCGTTCCTTTACCATCTATCATTTTCCGGCCAACCATAGCCATCATTACTCGCGTTTCATAATTATCAAGTAAGCTCCTTACATGAGTAGCAACCTGCTCTGGCGTTACACTAACACCAAGGTCGATCGAAGAACCCATATTTGCAAAGGCTCGGTTGATTAACTCATGAACATCATCGATTGAAATTAAGATTCCTGGTGTAGCTGTTGCTGCTAATTCGTACTTTATTAGACCAGTTGTCGCTATTGCCAAGTCACACCACATCATATGCTCAACAAGCATCTCAGGTGAATCTATAAATACAATCGATATCTTGGAATTTGATACGATACTTCTAAGTGTTGCCTTGACACCTTGATCAAATAGCGGACCAACAATTACACGAACTTCTAAGTGTATAGGTATCCGATCAATACCAGCTAATACCAAAGCGGTAAGATTATTAGGGTCGCTCCCACCACAACTTACAAGTATCCTATCTGCAACCTCACGTACAGTTCGTTCCTGTAACTCTAAGTAAGCCGAAGATAATACAGCGTATGCAGGACCTTTAAGAATATTATAATGTGTATTATCTGAAATAGTCACACCAACATATGGAACGACCAAAACATCAATAGGCATATCAGACATCTTATTGGAAAGTGCCTGCACTCCCAGAGCATCAATCAAAACTACTTTTCGGATCCACTTACGAATATCATTTAATACTTGCTGAATACAGCTCACATCAGGAAATATTTTCTGATGTGAGAAATCTGCCACAACAACATCTGTTACAGAAAAGTAATTCTGAAGAATATCGGCTAATTGATTTTTTAATGCTGGAATTGGTTCCACCAAACAATCATAACCAGCATATTCTACTCGCGAAAATGCATCTTTATCACCGAACAGCAAAAATGAAATTGAAAAATCTCTTTTAGAAGCATGTTCTGCCAGAGCTAGACAACGACTGAGGTGACCATATCCCAAATCATTCCCAGCAATGGTAATAAAAAGTAAATTTATTAGTTTCGCCTCATTTATGCACGTATTTATACACATCTTATTTTAGACTTACTTAATTTTGCTTACGGAAAACAGGTTTGACTACCGCACCTTCAATCATATTAAACATACCTTTTCCTTCTGCAGCTTTTTTCATTACTTTGAGAGCATCACGAATACACTCAATAGCAAAATCAATATCTTCCTTTTTGTGTGCATAGCTTGGAACCACATATGGCATCAACAAACCTCGTGCAACTGTCTCTTGCAAAAATAATGTACGTGCTGTCATCGAAATCTCGCCAGATTCGTCCCTGAATGCGAAAGCAGGCTTCACCCCATAACCAAAAACATCGATATATTGTTCTGCACCAATATCTTTCGCTGCATCACGTACACCATCCATTAACGCATTCCCTACTTGCCAAAAATGCGTAACAATGTTGTGCTTACGAATTTGTTTGATACTTGCAATGCATGCAGCTAGGCTGTGCGTCTCACCTCCATGCGTTGTCGAAAGTAAAAAAACCCGTTCTTGTTCATGGTCAATTCCACCAATACTCATGAATTCACGTTGACCAACAAGAGCACTCACCGAAAATCCATTTGCCATTCCCTTACCAAACGCTGAAAGATGTGGCGTAACACCCACCATCTCTTGCGCACCACCAAGTGCAAATCTAAAGCCAGATACAACTTCATCAAAAATCAAAAGAGCACCGTTTTTCTCGCAAAGAATTTTAAGTTTTTCAAGAAACCCATTTTTCGGTTCTTCAAAAGAAACTGGTTCTAGAAGAAAACATGCAATCTGTTCTGGATATTTATCAAAAAGGTTTTGACAACTCTCAATATCATTGTAATTATATTTAAGCGTAAGTTTTTGAGTCTCAACTGGAACACCACGATTCATAACTGTTGATCCTATAAACCAATCATGAATGGCATTAAATGCGTCTGATGAACAACGCGCAATATATTCTCGCCCAGTATAGGCACGTGCTAGTTTAACTGCAGCCGTTACTGCATCAGAGCCATTTTTCCCAAACTTAACCATTTCCGCTGAAGGAATAAGATCAACAAGAAGTTCTGCAAGTTCACCTTCAATAACCGATGGCCGACAAAAGTTTACTCCTTTAATTAATTCTTTACGAACAGCATCAAGGACCGGTTCATATGCATGTCCTAAAGTCACTGTCCCAAGAGACATTGCCATATCAACAAATTCATTCCCATCAACATCCCATAATTTACATCCAAGTCCTTTATCTATTATTTTAGGAGCATTAATAGGAAACTGATCATCACCTTTACTATAAGTATGAGCACCTCCAGGAATTAAAGAATTTGCTCTTTTTGAAAACTTGATATTAGATTCTGATTTTAATTTTATCTTCTTCATCATTTATTCAGTACCCAAGTATATTTTTATACACAATTCTGAAAATTCATTAATTAAATCCGACGTTTTCTCGTCGTCTGCTAAACAGTCAATATTTGAAGAGAATCCAGTTAATGTCATCTCTGGAAAAATTATAAGATCTGATTTATGTTCTGAAAATAAACGTGCAAGTTCAGAACATAAAGTAATATTAGCTTCTTTATCCTCCCATACTTGTTCTAAAAGAGTTAACGCAATCCTCACAAACTATCCCAACGTGCAGGATTAATCAAATCAATATCACTTTGCATAAATTCTTTTGAATATGAAGGTTCTGATCCTAGGGATGCCTGAATAACCTCTCTCATTTGCATCAAACTATCAACACCAACTATCACTTTATTAACCTCCTTAAAAGACATTACATATTTTAAGCATGCTTGTAGAGATCCCATTTTATTTTGCTTAAGCCATTTTTCATAAGCAAACCACGTTAACGACCAACGATTGAATTTTTTTGGACGTTCAATTGATTTCATTAATAGTAACCCTTGAAGAAATACTGAACGAACGTGTAATTCAATATTTTTCTCAGTCAAACGACTCATCCAACCAGTTTCAATTAAGCGATTATCTAAAACGTTAAATGGTGCTTGAATTATATCAAATTGAAAATTATTAAATAATGCGTCAAGCTCTGTTGTATCATATATTGAGACTCCAATTTTATTAACTAGACCTTCTTTTTTGAGTTTTATTAGTGAATCATATAAATAATTTCCATTTGATTCTTTTAGTTGCATTGGACAATGCAAAAGAAGGCCATCAAGTCGATCTATTTTTAATCGAATTAATGCTTTTATTACAGAATTAAAAACCCATTGTTCAATATCACTACATCCATCAGGTATTGCAGGTAACTTTGATATAACTTGCCAATCTGTTATTCCTATATTACCTAATCTTTGCTCACTATCACCATATCCAATTGCCGTATCAAGAGTATCCAAACCATTATTTCTTGCAAATTTTAAAATTTCAAATCCTTCTTGTTTTGATATTTGACCACACTGATTTGCTACACCATAATTTAGTCCAAATTGAACTGTACCAAGAGCTAATTTCACGTAAAGACTCTCTATTTAGGTTCTCAAAATTAATTAAAACATGTAATTAAAGAATCTATCACTTTGCTTTGTTCTTCTTTAGTTAAGTCATAATATAAGGGGATAGTTAGCGTTGTATCATAGTATTTTTGTGTCTTAGGATAATCGGAAATCTTATAACCTTGAAATTCATAATAAGGGTGCATTGGAATTGGTATATAGTGTACTTGAGTACTAACGCCTTTCATTGATAACCTCTTCATGAGGTTATGACGTGAAGTATTAGTTTTTTCATAATCGATCTGAATTACATAGATATGATGTGAACTCTGAGTCCTACCCATTAACTGCTTCAACTCAATAGACTCTATATTTCTAAAAGCATCATCATAATTTAATACTAGCTCTCGCCGCCGATTAAGAAACTTATCAATCTTTTTCATTTGAGATATTGCCAACGCACTCTGAATATCGGTTATGCGATAATTAAAACCAAGACTTTGCATCTCGTAATACCACATTTTTAATTCGCCATCTTCAATAGCATTTGAAGTATTTATTAATTTATCATCAAGAAAACTAACTCCAGGAAACTCAAAATTTCCTTTACATATTCCATGACTACGAAATTTTAAGAGTCGTTGAAAAAGAACCTCATTATTTGTCGTAATCATCCCCCCCTCGCCAGAAGCAATTCCTTTTACGGGATGAAAGGAAAATACAGTCATATCAGAATAGCTACAATTACCTACTTTACTACCATCTTTATATAAAGCACCAAGCGCATGAGAAGCATCTTCTATGACTGTCAAACCTGAATTATATGCAATATTTTTAACTCTCTCCATATCACAAGGATACCCTGCAAAATGAACAGGTATAACTGCCTTGGCCTTAGATGACTTTTCAGTCAATTTCTGTAACTCATCAATGTCCAAATTTAATGTTTTAGAATCTATATCGACTAATACTGGAGTTGCTCCTACATAAAGAATACAATTTGAACTCGCTACAAATGAATTTGTAGTTGTATATACCTCGTCACCAGAGGTTATCTCTGCAGCTAAACATGCTAAGTGTAGTGCTGCAGTTCCACTTGAAACGGCTACAGCATATTTTGCACCAGTGTAACTAGCAATCACCTGTTCAAATTCTGCAACTTTAGGACCTTGAGTTAAAGCTCCATTCCGAAGTACTTCAACTACTGCACTAATATCGTCTTCATCTAAAAAATGTTTACCATATGGAATCATATTTTTTGTATTTCCGCTGCAAGTCCACTTATATACTGTTGATGCAGTAGATCGACATGCTCACTAACATCTCCAATTTTTCTATCTAATATTTCACATACTTTTTTATTTGATAAACTCATATCACTTGGCCGATTAATTAGATTGGGTTGATTTTTGAAACTACCCTTTATTATTAGTGATTTATCAAAATTAAATTTATCAGCTATTATTAATCCAAATTCATATTTTGATAACCGTTCATCCCCAACAACGTTATATATACCAGCTGCTTTTATTTGAACTAAATCATTAACTGTATAAGCAAGCTTACCTGTATATATAGGTGTATAATATACGTCATCAAATAATGTTACTGTCTCATTATGTTCTAAAGCGTTAATCACCATATCACTAAAAGAGTTTCTATACGACGCTCCAACGCCATAAAAATTTGTTCTTACAACTAAACTTTCTGGATATTTATTTAAAACTCGTTTTTCTGCTTCTGCTTTGGTTTTTGCATATACATTTTGAGGTGATACAGGATGGTCTTCTTCAACATTTATTATATTTCCTGAAAATAAATGATCAGTTGATATATGTACTAACTGTATTTTACAATCCGCACAAACTTTCGCTATGTTTTCAGCTAAATTAACATTAATCTGTTGAGCTAGTTCTGGATTCGCCTCACATTTCTCTATATCAGTTAAACCTGCAGTATGTATAACTAAAGAAGGTTTAAGATTTTCCAAATTATTCTTAAGTTCACTAATAGAATCAAGACTAAAATTTGAAACAGAGGTACCAGCCATACAAATATTTCGCTTATTTAACACAAGATTTATATTGTATAATTCCCTAAATGTTTGAGCCCAATTAAGTGCAAGTAACCCAGAACCACCTGTAATTACTAAATTATCTTTCATATACTATAATTATTCTTATATATTACCTATCTTTGTTTTATTCGAAACTATCCAAGCTTTTAACTCACATACTTTCATCCAATTAGTATTATTATCTGATGTATAAATAAAATTTTCAGCTACTTTTATGCCACCATTAATTCTAGATTTATCTGAAGACAACTTATGTATGGATGGAAGAATTTTATAATGATCGTCATATTCGAATGTGTGAGGTGCATCTTCTAGTCCAATCATTTGTTCGTGAATTTTTTCACCTGGTCTTATGCCAATAATCTTGTGGATAGCATTATCTGATACGGCTTTTGCAATATCAGTAATAACCATAGATGGTATTTTTTTAACGTATATCTCTCCACCCTTCATGTCATTAAAAGCATGCCAAACTAATTCTACGCCTTGCTCTAAACTAATCATAAAACGTGTCATTCTTGTATCAGTAATGGGTAGTTCACCTTTTCCAGCTAACGAGATAAAAAATGGGATTACCGATCCTCGAGAACCCATAACATTACCATATCTCACAACTGAGAAACGAGTTTCATGAGTGCCGACATAAGCATTCCCTGCTACGAATAATTTATCTGACGCTAGTTTAGTTGCTCCGTACAGATTAATTGGATTACTTGCTTTATCTGTAGATAACGCCACGACCGATTTCACTTGGTGATCAATACAAGCGTCAATTAGGTTCATCGCACCGTTAATATTAGTCTTAACACACTCAAATGGATTATATTCTGCAGTAGGAACAATCTTTGTTGCAGCTGCATGAACGACATAATCAATACCATCTAAAGCTCTAGAAAGCCTATCTTTATCACGAACATCTCCAATAATAAAGTTTACACGATTATCACCTTCAAACTTTTGCGCCATTTCCCATTGTTTCATCTCATCACGCGAATAAATAACAATTCGATTTGGATTATATTTAGCTAGAGTCATTGGTATAAAAGTATTACCAAAAGAACCTGTACCACCAGTAATTAAAATTGATGAATTTGAAAGCATAATTTTCTCATAATTTATGATTATAAAATTTAAAACCTGAATTTTTTCTTATTGAGACTTAACAATTTGATTATCTTTTTCTAAAACTAACTCAGGTATACCCTCATCCACAATACTTCCATGTTCTAGTCGATAAATACGATTACAATGTGCAACGGTAGTAAATCTATGAGCAATGATAATAATCGTTTTTAATCCTTGTAAATCTTTCACAGATTGCATCACACTATTTTCTGTTCTGTTGTCTAATGAACTGGTAGCTTCGTCTAATACCAAGACTGAAGGATTATGATATAAAGCTCGAGCAATACCAATTCGCTGTCGTTGACCACCAGATAACCTAACACCACGTTCACCTACAAAGGTATCGAGACCATCATCCAAACTGCTAACCAAATCCTCTAATTGTGCTAATTTAATCGCATGATGAACAGCTTCATAATCTATATTTTTATCTGTTATTCCAAATGCAATATTTCGCACTAATGAATCATCAGTTAAATAAATTGTTTGTGGTACATATCCAATTTCACTTTGCCATGCTCGAATATTGTCATGAATATTGTTAGAATCAACTGTAATATGACCACTATCTGGTATTAGTAAGCCTAATATAACATCAACAAGCGTACTTTTTCCTGCACCACTAGAGCCAACAAATCCTACAGATTCGCCTTTTTCGATAAAAACTGAAACTTCATTTAAAGATCTTATACTACTATTAGGGTAACTATAATTAACATTGGCAAGTTGAATTTCAGATGAAAATTTAAAAATATTTTCAGTACAATTCTCATTATCTTGATATTTAAGAGAGAGTTCATCATGTAAAACTTCAATAACAGGTAACCCATATCGCATTGACTGAATTGCTGTAAGCACTCGGCTAATTGATGGCAACAATCTAAAAGCAGATGCTACAAACAAACCCAAAGTAGGTACTAAACTCGCCATATTTTTACCTTGGTTTAGTAGAATCATTACTAATAACGTAAGGCTAACCACAACAAGTAACTCTAACCAAAATCTTGGTATTTTGCCTAATGCTGCATGGTACTTAGCTACCCGAGCACTTTCTTTATTATGTTTACTATATTGATTTAAAAATTCGATTTCGCGTCCAAATAACTTAACTTCTTTTATACCTGCAAGACCTTGTTGAAGGTGTTGTAAACGTAATCCTTCGTTATACAATCTGGTCTCCCCCCACCCTATAATTTTTGCATGTGTAAAGTAATAAAATAAATAACCAGCAATACCAAGAATACAAACTACTGTTAAAGCACCTACAGGTTCTACTACCACTAATAAAGTTGCTACTCCACCTAATATCATTAACTCAGTTATTATTACTAACATCGGTGTTACTGCATTTGCACAAAACAAACTCACTTCATTTATAGTATTTCGTATTAACAAAGATGAATTCCGTTGTAAATGAAATGTATAAGGTTGATAGATATAAATATTATATAAGCGCTGTGAGAATTGTTCTTGAATTTCGAAAGTGAAATGTGTTTCTTTCCATGCTAAATAAGAAAGAAAAATAAATTTAACAAAAAACACAACAACTAATAGATACAATCCACTTAGTACTAACGTTTGTTGATCTAGTAGTACCAATTGAGGAAAATACTCAGCTAAAAATCCATTATTAGTTACAAAATCACTTTGTGTCATTATACCGAGAGCAGGAATAACTAATCCAATTCCAAGCAATTCTAGAAACATACCTAAAACCATAAATATTACTAATATTACGAGTTTTCGTCGTTGTATATGATTTAATAAACTCCATATTTTTTTTATTGAAGCTAATAAATTAGTAGATTTAGTCATTCATTTTTCCAACCAGCTCCAACTTTGTAAGCTATAAATAGCAAAGGAGCTAATGCAATAATTGTAAGTATTGGAGCATAGAATTGGTAAATAGAAGCTAAAAATGCAATTGGAAACAACCAAATTACATTTAAAATTAATATACCAACAGTTATTTTTTGGTGCGAATTATAATATCTAGATATTATTTGATATGAATGACTTCGATGAGCTTCATGCCATTTTCCACCACATAGAATTTTTCGAAATAACGTAAATGTAGCGTCAACTACAAATACTCCTAATAATATTAACCAGCTCCAAATATTAATAAAATCACTACTTGATGAGATTATTGCAAATAAACCAATTGTAAAGCCTAAAAATCCACTACCAGCATCCCCCATAAATATTTTAGCCGGAGACCAGTTCAATATAAGAAACCCAGCTACACAGACACTTAAAAGTAAAAATATTTGAGGGATTTCAGTATTTCCATTAATTAGAAATATAAACGTCGCCCCTAATAAAACTGTTATAGCTTCAACACTCGCTACTCCATCAATACCATCCATAAAATTATATAAATTTAACATCCAGACTAAGATAAGAGAATAAAACAAATATGTTAAAATCGAAAAATCAATAGTTACAGAAAAAAAATGAATACTTGGGAAATGAGGAATAAAATATAACGATATAAATGCTGAGCAAAAATGAATTAATAATCTTATTTTTGTTGGTACATAACGATGATCATCCCAAAACCCAATAACAGACACTAATAATCCACCACTTAGCAAACTTAAAAATAAGCCATTACCTAAATCAAAAAATTCTTCTTTAAAGAAGATAAGCCCCAAATAAAAAACTATAATTATGGCAACACCACCACCACGTGGCGTGCTTACCCCATGTGAAGTTCGAAAACCAGGATGGTCTATTAAGCCAGCTTTATTAGCATAATCAAGCGCCTTCTTAGTAATTAAGTAAGTAGCAATAAAACTACAGATTAAGAATAAAATAAAATAAATTGACATTATTTATTATTTTACCATAAATTAATCTTTGTTTTGTTTCAATTTTTTTGCTTCCTTTCGTAACTCATTAAGTTCAATTATTAATGCGTTATACTCTGTTTGTTTGAAATTCAAAAATCTTAAAGTAACTTTTGCTTTTTCTTCTATACCTTTTGGTGTTAAAAAATATGCATAAGATTTTTTTTGGGGGTTATTTTTAAAATTACTTACTTTTACCCATCCTTTTTCAATTATTGCTTTTAAACAATAGTTAGCTTTCCCTAAACTTATACATAGCGCTTTTGCTAACTCACGCTGGTTAATATCAGGGTTAGATTCTAAAAGCTTAAGGATTTTATAACGATTTTCATCGCTTAAAACTGACATATTAAGGTACTGTACAATGACGAATATTAAATAAATAAAAAGCACGCTGTAATCCCCCAATAAATAATAGGAGTTTTAAGTAGAAAATTCTCGTAAACTAAACGAAGGAGTTTTCTATGAAAAAATCACGATACACAGACAGTCAAATATTGAGCATCTTAAACAAAATGAATCGGGCACGTCAGTGCCTGATTTATGCAGAGAACACGGTATAAGCACATCTGCATTTTACAAATGGCATTCAAAATACGGTGGTATGGATGCCTCATTGATGAAACGCATGAAAGAACTTGAAGATGAAAACCGTCGTCTTAAAAAGATGTACGCCGAAGAAAAGCTAATAGGTGAAATTGCTCGTGAGGCACTTGAAAAAAAGTGGTAAAGCCATCTCGACGAAAGGAGATGGCTCAACGAGCGCGAGAACAGTATGGTGTTAGTATTCGAATCACGTGTCGAGTATTTACTATCAGTGAAACCTGCTATCGCTACCAAGCAAAACTCCGTGATGAGAATGCTGAAATCGCGGATTGGTTGTTACGGTTAACGACGGCACATAAACGTTGGGGCTTTGGGTTATGTTTTTTATACCTTCGTAATATTAAGGGCTATGGTTGGAACCATAAGCGTGTTTACCGTATCTATAAAGCGCTGGAATTGAATTTGCGTATCAAACCGAGGCGGCGCATTAAACGTGATAAACCCGACGCATTGAGTGTTCCCGATAGCATGAATCAAGTATGGTCAATGGATTTTATGAGCGATACATTAATTGATGGTCGTCATTTTCGGACCTTCAATGTGCTCGATGATTATAATCGAGAAGCATTAGGTATTGAAGTTGATTTATCATTACCGAGCTGTCGCGTTATTCGCTCATTGGAGCAAATCATAGAATGGCGTGGCAAGCCACTTGCCATTCGATGTGATAATGGACCAGAGTATATTAGCCAAGAACTTAAAAATTGGACTACTAAAAATCAGATCACATTATTGTATATTCAACCAGGTAAACCAACACAGAATGCTTACATTGAACGGTTCAACCGAACAGCACGTCAAGAGTGGTTGGACTTGCATTTATTTAAAAACATTGAACATGCACAAATACTCGCCACGCAATGGCTTTGGGAATACAATAATGTACGACCGCATTCATCCATTGGTGGTATACCACCAAGGCAGTTATTGAATGCAGCTTAGCCTCTACTTTTAACTTCGGTTATTAATGGGGGATTACAACGCTACCGCCCTATCTGATCCAAAATGGATTAAATATCAAAACAAAACTTCAGTTTTTTTATATATTGTTCAGCTATGTTCAAGGCTTGAACATAAATATACACCGAAATAAATGAGCTGTAAAGTATTTATAAGTCAAAAAGTTTCAACTTAATTCATTAAATATCTTACATTATTGTATAATAAGCTATAAATTTTTCTCTTTTTCAATAATCATTGAAGAGAAAAATACTGCTGTAAAGAAAATAATGTACGAAACGCCATTATCCTTATTGATCAACATTGACTCTCCAATCGACATTAACGAAATTGCAGTCGAAAAGATAAAAATCATAATAAAATTGAAGTGAGATTTGTTATTATTAAAACGAAATTTCCATGATAAATATACGGGGTAATAAAATATAAGCAAAAGTAAAATTAAGCCAAGTATACCTTTGCTAATTAATACCTCTATATATGAATTATGTACTTGATTTGCATGTTCAACTGAATGGCTAACCAACCCCTCGTTAGTATACTTTTTAATCACTTTAGAATAATTTCCACCACCAATTCCAATTATAGGATAGTCTTTAAATATATATTGCGTTGATCTCCACATTTCTAATCTCAAACCAAAACTTGTACTATGTATTTCATCATTCACATCATTATAATGATCCAAATAATAATTAACCTCATCTACACCTCGATTAAATCGAAGTTGGAAGCTATCAATTTGAAAAGCACTAACTATTAACAAACCTATTAAACCGATACCCAAAATTCTGAGCTTTACAGTTTTTATTATCAAAAACAGCAATACAACCATTCCACCAATTATTGTTAATTGTGCTAGCCTAGCATGCGAGTAAATAATAACAAACGAACTCATAAAAATATAAATAGGAAATACCCATATATATTTACTGTCAGAAGTCCATTCCTTGTAAGCTGAATAACACAATAAAAGCATAAGTACAGTAATAGGCCCAAGAAAAAGATGAAAATATGCACCATGTAATTCAGTTCGTGAAACATTTGGTAAAATAATAAAAAACTCATAGACTGAAAATAAAAATATAACTGGAATACTGAATAACACTCCAGCCAAAATAGCTTTTTTTGCTAACTTGTACTCTCGCACTAATAAGTAGATTGGAACAAAAAATAAAAACTTTAATTCATTGCCAAGTTCAAGTGTTTGATTATTCCCCCAACCATTAAACAAAGCACTAAAAAGAAAGATTAAAAAGAAAAGTATAAAAACCCAAACTAATATTAACTCTTCATTCTCAAGTTTTTTAGTTCTTTTCTTTCTCATGATAAAAACAATAGAAGTTATTGTTAGAAGCAAAAAAAATAGATTGTTCCAATGACGAACAACCGGCCCAGCCATTGGAAATAAAAATAGAATCAATAATACCCAGACTTCATGGAAATTTTTTCTGAATTTAAAAATATCAATAACTTTATTTTTCACATTAAAATTTAACTTGGCTACTATAATCAAAAAAAACTTATTAGATAACCTCATGTGAAATTAGAATTTTATTTAGACCTTTTGAGTATCAGAGTTAGAATACCAATCATAACCAATATAAAATAACCCTCCAAGTAAAGAACTAATCACAGTAACTATCCTCCAATAAAAAAATATTTCAGTATCAGCACTAAAGTTGATTATCAACATGACAAATGCAGCTGTCAATGTAATTAACCTGATATCGGTTTAAGAACATGTTAAAAATCCCTGTTTAAGCCTTGCAATATCAGCGTGATCGAGATTAATAGCAGGTTTTTTCTCTTTCAAACAATAGGCAATCAATCCGCCCATCAGGTTCAACATAAAGCCATTAAGACTCCGGTGCCTAGAGTGTTCAATCTGAGAAATGTTTTTTTACTGATCATTAATCATTTCAATAATAAACCGCTTTGCTAGAATAACCCTATCCCACAAGGATAAAAGACGTGCTTTCATAATGGTACCAATACCCTCGGCATCACTTCTAAAAAACGGGTATAACTTAACAGTTTTGGAAAAGCCTTTTTTAAGTGTTTGTGCATGTAATAAATCTAGAAGTTCTTGAAATCCTTATAGTTTGAACGATGAAACACGATAATGATGCTCATGATTTCGGATGAGCTCAACCTGCTTTGACGCTGTCGTTTTCGTTCGCCGGTGTCTATTAATGTTGTTTCCCTTTCAGAGATATATACTTTGCAGAAATTTTCGACTAATTTGTCCTTGTCGGTTTACCTTTGTGATCAGAGGATTCCTTTAACAGAAAATCAGATCGATAAACTGGCTTTTAGCTCATTCCTTATCCCGAGTTCAGGTTAATTATACTAGGAAGTTCCTTAAAAACAGTATAACAAAGAACCTTATCGACCAGAAATTAGTGTACTAGTATACTATTTCTGGTCGATTTGCTCACCTAGTTTATTAACTTTTTTCTTTGAGATCAAAGAGATAAGTGCTTTTTAAGGGCTGACTAATTATTAGCATTAAACAATCGTTCTTCCAATGCTATAATAAATAATTCCTTGATCTTTCATATTTTTGATATCATATTGATTTCGTCCATCAAAAATTACTGGCGCCTTTAATGTTTGAATAATCCACTCAAAATCTGGTGATTTAAATTGCTGCCACTCAGTTAATAACACCATTGAATCAGCATTTATTAGTGCTTTTTCTTTAGTCTCCACAAGCAGTAAATCATTACGCTCGCCATATAATCGTCGACATTCTTGCATTGCTTCAGGATCAAACGCTTGAACTTTGGCTCCTACAGCCCATAGTTGTTCCATTAAAACTCTACTTGGTGCATCTCTCATATCATCAGTATTAGGTTTAAAACTAAGCCCCCAAATCGCGAACATCCTTCCTTTCAATTGTCCATTAAAATGGTTATTAATTTTGTCAAACAATGTTTTCTTTTGCCTTTTATTCACCGATTCAACAGACTTTAAAATCTTGGCATCAAAACCAATTTGATCAGCTGTTTTTATTAATGCACGAACATCTTTTGGGAAACAAGATCCTCCATATCCACAACCAGGATAAATAAAATGATATCCAATTCGATTATCCGATCCAATTCCCTTTCTAACCTCCTCAATATCTGCACCAACTTGTTCAGCAATATTCGCCATTTCATTCATAAAACTTATCTTGGTCGCTAACATACAGTTGGCTGCATATTTAGTTAACTCTGAACTTTTAATATCCATAACTATCATGCGTTCGTGATTTCGATTGAATGGTGCATATAATAAATGCATTTTGTCTGCAACTTGGTCGCTATCTGTTCCTACAATAATTCTATCTGGCTTAGAGCAATCAGATACAGCTGAACCTTCTTTGAGAAATTCGGGGTTTGAAACAACATTAAAGTCAATATTTTCATTCCGTTTTTTTAGTACTTTTTCTATCAATGAAATCACTTTATCAGCGGTTCCTACTGGAACGGTACTTTTATTAATAATAATTTTTGGTTGTTCCATATGCGAAGCAATTAACTCAACGACTGCTAGTACATGTTGTAAATCAGCTGATCCATCTTCATCAGGGGGGGTTCCTACAGCAATAAATTGATATTCAGAATGCCTCACACCATTTTCAACATCTGTTGTAAAATGTAATCTTCCTGCTTTGTAATTTTGCTCTACAATAGCTGCTAATCCAGGTTCAAATATAGGTATTACACCTTTCTTCAGATTACTAATTTTTTCTTCGTCAATATCAACACAAACAACATCATAACCACTGTTTGCAAACACTGCAGCCTGCACCAAGCCTACATATCCAATACCATAAAATGTAACTTTCAAATTAAATTCCCTATCACATATTATTTAAAATAAGCATTAACACCAATTATTTTATTACAAACTATCACCTAATATTAATACCTAGTATTATTAATATTAGACTTACATTCTTGTTAAAAAATCAAAAACTTTTATAATCGATTATATTATCAGTACGCATTTTTATCTGTAAAGCCTTTAAAAACGGTTAATACAATAATTTTCAAATCTAACAATAAAGACCAATTTTCGATATAAAAAAGATCATATTCTACTCTTTTTTTCATTTTCTCTAATGTATCGGTTTCACCACGATAACCATTAATTTGAGCCCAGCCAGTAATTCCAGGTTTAACTTTGTGACGCCTCATATAACTATCTATCTGTTCTTTATATTGTTCGTTATGGGCAATTGCATGAGGTCTAGGACCAACTATTGACATCCTACCCTGTAATACATTAAAAAATTGAGGCAATTCATCCAAACTGCTTCGCCTTAAAAAACTTCCGAATTTAGTAATACGGCTATCATTTTTTATTGCTTGAGTTACAACACCATAATCCTCAAGATGAACATCCATAGATCGAAATTTATATATTGTTATTGTTTTACCATCCCATCCATCCCTATCCTGCTTAAATAAGATTGGACCTTTCGAAGTAAATTTAATAATAATAGATATTAAAATAAATAGAGGTAAAATTAAAATTATAATAAATAAAGCTAAAATTCTATCTTCGGTTGCTTTTAAGTATCGATTCCACCCAACCATTGGAGAACTGCTAATATCCAACACTGGTATTCCTGCAACTTCATTAACAGAATGATTTAGCAATTGAAATGCAAAAATATCTGGAACATAACGAATTGTAATTGTACTATATTTAAGCATATCCACAATAAACCTTACTCGACTCTCAGAACGTAGTGGAAGTGCTATCCAAATCTCATCAAACGATTTTTTTAAGATACTAGCTTTTAACTCTTCAACCCCTCCAACAATAGGCACTCCGCTTATTGAATTTTTATAAAGCTCCTTATTGTCATCAAAAAATGCTGTAACATGTAATCCAGACCATGAGGCATTATTTAAGTTTTTAAATACAATTTTCCCTAGATCACCTGCACCAAAAATGGCTATGTTTCGACTATTCCAACCTTTATTTCGTAGTAAATGTAAAAACTGAGACAAAATAAAACGTAATACTAAAAGTATAATCCCTGAATAAACTCCCCAATACACTATCCATTGTCGCGAATACAAATCACTAGTTTTAGTTAAAAAAGCTACAATTATTAGCACAAATATAATCAACGACCATGAAATTAATACGGTCCTATAATGATGAAGTTGTTTTTGTCCTCTCCATGATTGATATATTCCAAAAAAATTAAATATTAATGGAGTGAATAAAACCCCCAATAAAATTGCAATTCTGTATGTTGAATTCACTTCGAAATTATCAAACCTCCACCAATATGCGAATAATGAACCCGAGAATACAGCAACAATATCTGTTATCCTTGCAACTATAGAGAGTGCAAAAGCGTGTTCTTTTAATAAACCTTTAGGAATCATAAAATATATTCATAGCAATTCATAATTAATTTATTCAAATTGTAACATCATACTTAATTTTTTCTTCCCAAAAATCAAGTATATCCTGAAGACTTTCTTTTAAGACCTTCGGCTTCCAAAACAATAGTTCTTTTAATTTACTATTATCTCCAAATACACGTCTATTCTCACTTAAGCGTAATCGAGACTTATCTTGTTTGATATCAATTTCAATATTTACTAATTCACACATAATTGTAATAATGTCGCGAACCAACGTTTCTTTTCCTGAGCAAACATTATAAATACCACCATTAACGCCTTCTTCCAACAATAACTTGTACGCTGTAACGATATCTCTTACATCGGTAAAATCTCTGGTAACATCAATGTCACCAACATTCAATTCAGGTTTTATTAATCTATTTTTAATTTGAATTATCTGTTTAGCAAAATCCGAAACCACAAACATCTCAGACTGTCCTGGCCCAATATGATTGAATGGTCGAACAACTACTATTTCAAAATTTTCTGTTTGACTCCATTGATAACATAAAGCTTCAGCTGAAATCTTTGATACTGCATATGGTGTAATAGGTTTGAGATGATGTTGTTCATTAACGGGTAGCTCTTCTTCTCTGATAATACCATAAACTTCACTTGAACTAACTAATAACATTCTCCCTATAAACCTATATTCACGAAGAGCCGTTAACAAATTAAAAGTACCCATGAAATTTATATCATAAGTATCTTGTGGTTTTTTTATTGATTCACGAAGCGTAGTAACTGCAGCCAAATTAATCACTCTATCAGGTTTAACTTTTGCCACCAATGTTCGAACGGTATCTAAATCCCTTATATCTGTTTTTCGTCCTGTTGATACAACTGTACACCTTTGATCAAAGGATTTACTTAAGTGAGCACCAACAAATCCAGCCCCCCCTAATATTAATACTTTACACATGACTTTTATCCACAATCCCTCGAAGTTGTTTTTTGAACACAGGCACCCCCCAATTTGCAGCATGTTTAATTAGGACATCTTTATCAAACTCTACTTTTTCAAAAATATTAATTGCCTCAATAAGAGCTTCAGAAGTTTGTTCATAAAAAAATACAGCTGTAGAATAGTTTGTTTCGTTGATTTCACCTGAGTAGGGAATCATCGTTTCTGTAATTCCTCCTTTACCATAACAGATAACAGGTGTGCCACTTGCATTTGCTTCTAATGGAATAAGGCCATATTCAAGAAATGGTGTAAAAATTACCGCCTTTGCTTCTGCGTATTCACGTGCAAGTTCCTTATCACTAACACCACCTAGAAATATTATATTGGAACCAGCCAACGAACGAAGTTTACTTTCTTCATTACCCGTTCCAATTACCCTCAAAGGTAAACCAATTTTCGTAAAGGCTTTTATAGCATACTCAACTCGCTTCCATTGTTCAAGTCTAGAGACAAGTAAGTAATTTTTTGTAATTTTTATAGATGGTGAAAACTGCTCAAGATCAATTGGTGAAAATATAATAGTTGAATTACGATTATAAGTTTCTTTAATATGATTTTTTGTCATTTGTGATATTGCAATAAACTTATCCACTGATTGTGCAGCATTGTAGTCTCGTCTTTGTAAATATCGTAGCACTAATCTAATTGCGTATGCCTTAATACTAGCGCCAAAGTAATCTGAAGTTTGCCACAAAGCACGTGTTGGGATATAACAATAACAAATATGTATCCCATTAGGTACTTTAATATATTTTGCAACTGTAGCTGAAGAACTCAAAACCAGATCATATTCAGAAAGGTCCAATCTTTCCATAACATAGGTTGATAGTGGGAATGACCAACGAAATGCATTCATAGTCTGAACAAATTGATTCATCCAAGTAACTTTAATTTTACGTTCTCTAAAGAATGGTAAAGTTTGATTAGGATTATATGCTAATGTATACGCATCAGCTTCTGGAAATTCTTCACAAATATATTGAAAGACTCGTTCAGAACCTCCCATACCGCATAAATAATCGTGTATTATTGCTATTTTCATTGAGGGGTGTCACTTGATTCTTCAATCATTTCGTGTATAATCTTGCATGTTTCGTTTATACAACTATCCCAACTAAATTTTCTAACTTGTTCATACCCTTTTTGCTTTAAACTATATCGTAACTTTGAATCTGTTAAAATCTTTAACAACTTTTCTGCTATATCTCCAATATCGTAAGGGTCACAGAATAATGCACCATCGCCACAAACTTCGGGCATCGGACCAGCATTTGAAACTAAAACTGGACAGTTGACCGCCATCGCTTCTAATGGAGGTAATCCAAACCCTTCATACAAAGATGGAAATACAAATGCTTCAGCATGTGAAAAATAGTTTCGGAGACTTTGGTCATCAACATACCCAGTAAAAAACATTCTTTCTTTGAGGCTTTGCGCTTGATTAGCAACATCACTGTCCCCAGTAATAAACCCTTCTTTTTTACCAACCAGTATTAAATCATGGGGTATATTGTTTGATATTAAAGAAAAAGCAGATACCAATGCATTAAGATTTTTATGGGGTTTTATATTTCCAACGTATAAAATATACGGTTTTGGATGATTCGATTTATCTTTTGTTTCAGTGTACCAAGTTTCATCAACAGCAAGGTGTATAGGTAATATTGACTGTTTACCTTTTCCTGTATATTTTATTAATTCAGTTTTCGTGAAGTCTGATATTGTCAGAATTGATTTCGCTTTACGCCGTACGGCACTAAACATAAAACGAGCATATAACCTTTTATGTAACCCACCCACTAATGAAGGCATAGCTAAATGAAAAACATCATAAACCATTACCAGCATTGTACGTCTATAAAATAGCGGTATATTATAATGAGTTGCAAAATACAATTTGGTTCCTGAAGGAATTAATCGCAAATAGTCAAACTGTTCTCGAATTGAATACATTGGAGAATTTGCAGCTATTAATGTAACCCTAGAACTTTTAGTGCAGTCGAGGAGTTGCAATTCTTTCAAATTACCTAATAGAGTAAAATTCCTTTCAGGAAATTTTTTTATTATCCCCGGAATTACATTTTGTAAATATGTTCCAATTCCTGAGGTATGAAGCCATCGAGCATCAATTGTTATCATAATTATTTACTAACCTAAGATATTAAATTAATTCACCGTGTTCGACGGTTTATAATGCAGGTAAGTTTTCAAAACGTATCATTTTTAGCTAGAACTTCATTATATATCGACATGTACGAATTAGAAATTCGACTAGGCAAATAATTTTTCGAAATTGCTAAACACTTATTTCTCATTTGATCAATATCTTCTGGATGATTAATTAAATATTCTAGCAATTTTTGTAATGATCTTGGTTCATCAGGTTCAAATATATATCCAGTCACTTTATCTTCAACAATTTCAGGTAATCCTCCTCTATTGGAGACAATAGTTGGTATTCCATGAGCATTGGCTTCAATTACTACTCTCCCCAACGGCTCATTCCATAAGGAAGGAACAATGAGTACATCAATATTGGAGAAAAAAGATTCCGGACTAACATGACCCAAAAAATTTACTTCATAGCCCTTTGTCTTGTTTTGTAGTAATTCAACATATGAGTCGTCACCTTCTCCGGCTATGTTTAATGAAACATTTAAGCACTTGCTTACATTTCTAAACGTATCAATTAACATTTCTATTCCCTTGGCTGGTGCCAACCGTCCTAAGAAGCCTAAGCGTAAATTACTAGAATTACTCTTAGATTTTGATAATGCTTGATATCCATTATGTATTACTGAAGATGTTGCGTCCACGAAATATCCTCGACGAAGATGAGCGTCAAGAATAAATTGGCTAATACCGACAACATGTTTAACAGCCGTGCTAGAGTCAATTTTAAAACTAGAGAATATACGACAAGTGCCACAGTGAGTACTACACGAATGGCCTTTGTTAAACATTGATGATCTTACACATAATAAGTACATATCTCGAAGCGTATGTATAATAGAAACGTTTCTTTTTATTATTTCACTCCATATTGCAACTGAGAAACCTGCAAGATTATTAGTATGTACAATATCAGGTTTTAACTTATCCATGATTTTACCAATTGATCTACCCATTAATGGATTTTGTATATCAATACCATGATAAATTAATTTTGAAATTACATTGTGAACAGAGCCAAATGGCCAATGAATATTCTTTAATGAAATATAATGTATATTTACACCATTTAATCTATTCATTGAACCTTGTTTCCCAAGACAAACAACAGTTACAACATGCCCTAATTCAACAAAAGATTCAGCCAAATTTTGAACTGAAAGTTCGGCACCTCCAATCATATTAGGTGAATATAAACTGTTGATTAATAAGATATTCATACGTTATAAATTCTAATTTAAAGATATATTTAGATAGATATGTAGCATATTCGATTCAAATTTATTCATTAGGTACTAACAATTGATCGATGATTTCAGTAACTCGGATACAATGAGACTCAAAACCGTATGGTTGAATTGTTTCTGAAATGCCGGATCGTTCAATTTCTAAAGCCCTCAAAATACCCTGTATTATAGATTTATGGTCCGACGGATCAACTTGTTCAAGTAATTGAGCTTCTTCACTATCCGCTTCACCAATGCCGTTAGCTTTACTCGCTACCACTGGTACACCACATGCAAGAGCTTCTAAAAAAACGAAACGTAATGGATAACGATCAAACTCTTTGTTACTCCCGGGCATAGCAAAAACATCTGCTAAACAGTAATGTGCAACTTTTTCCTCTATTTTGATTCTACCAGCAAACACAACTAAATCTGAAACACCTAACCGTTCTGCTTTAGCTTTTAATCGCGGCATATCGGGTCCCTCACCAACAATTAAATATCTAATAAGTGGTATTTGCTTGTGAATATCTTCTAATACTTCAATAACCTCATCAAATCCTTTATTTTTTTCATGTGGTTCATCAGCCAATCGACCTACAGTTAAAATAATTGTCTTTCCACTTAATCCATATCGTTCTAATAATGTATTATCTTTGCTCATTGGTTTAAATAGTGATGTATCTATACTATTTGGTAAATAGTGCCATTGTTCTCCTTTAATATTGGTCCATTTAATAAAGCACTGAGCAGTTAACCTTCTAATCGATATAAATTGTTTGACAGATCGACATGCCAAATTTATTAACCATTTACGATTTGAAGTCCATGCTTCAACTCCATACATAACCGGAACCACAGAACAACCAATCACCTTTCCCATTAATTTAGCTAAGGGTAACATGTTAATATGAGTACATAATATAAGATTATAACGATTACCAGATACAATATCCTTAAAACAAGAAGCTATAAAGCTAAACTTACCTGTAATACCAGTAGTTATATAACGTAACTTATCAGGTAAGTCCTCATCAAAATCATCTACATATCGGGGTATAGCTACGACTTCTTCAATGTGAGAATTCATACAGAGCGCTCGTATTAAATCACGATTATACTGGGCAATCCCACCATATCCTCCAAAAGCATCTATTGTTAATACAAGTATTTTCATATTATTTACACATGTTTATAAACCAGTTTAGCCCACTCACGATATTGATTAGTTTGATTCGTCACTTTGATTCCATAAAATTTTTCCGAAAACTGACTTATAGGAACATTAAAACCAACTTTATCATCTACAGATGAACTAACGTATTTTTGAATTCTTGCAGCCTCAACGAGGTGACTTTTATTTATAGGACTGGGAGACAATAAAAATGGCGCGAGGTTTTTGAGTAATTTAACATCAACAAACGGTACGCGAATTTCAAGTGAATGAGCCATGCCAGCCCAGTCAGAGGTTCTCAATAACTGATTCCGCATATACATACACATTTCAAATGTTGCAATTTTTCCGTGCATTCCACTTATATTTAAAGACATTTTATCTAACAAGCCAATTGTATTTAACTTTTGCCATCCATCACGAACCATATCAGGATCTAAAACTTCAGGTAATTCCCATGGGAGAAATACACTTCGTAGTAATAAATAAGCTTTTGATTCACTCGTACCATATTCCATTAGGCCTTGAAATCGTGGATTTAAATATCGTTTAAATAACCTTGAACTTACCCAACGAAACGAGAAACCTAATCCAGGAATAAATCTGGTTGGTCTTAATATACTAACCATTTTTGGAATTTGTTGAAATAAAGGATAACCACCAAAAATTTCATCTCCACCCAGACCAGACAAGGCAACCTTAACGCCCATATTTGCAGCCTGCTTTGAAATAAAATAAGTATTAACACCATCAATACTAGGCTGATCCATAGAATTAAACATTTTATGTATATCATCTCCAAGAGACTGTACATCTTGTTTTACAGTAAGGGTATGGTGATTAAAACCAAAATCACTCGCTACTTTTTTAGCCTGACGGGTCTCATCATTTTTTGTGTCTTTATATACGTCAAAAACTGCTGTTATGGTATCTAAACTTGAAACCCCATGATCTTTTGCAAGTGAAGCTAATGCTACAGAATCCACACCCGAAGATAAAAACAAACTAATTGGTACATCAGCTACAAGGTGTCTTTGCACTGACTCTACTAATGACATTCTCAGTGAATCAATTATTTCATGTTTATTATTTGTCAAAACATCTGATTTCTCAAGTAATGAAGGGATATTAAAGTAATTATGAAATTTCTTTACGCCGTTACAACCTACCCACAGAGATGTTCCTGCTTCAAGTGCATAGATACCTTTATATAAGGTAAAAGGTTCAGGCACAAACCCCCACATATAAAAACCCACATGTCCAGCTGACTGTACAGAAGTATCTACTCCTCCTCCAGCAAGTAATGCTTTTACCTGTGAAGCAAAACGAAATGTTTTACCTGAATCTGAATAATAAAGTGGTTTTATGCCAAGATGGTCTCTAGCGAGAAATACACCTTGTTTTTTTTTGTCCCAAATTGCAAAAGCAAACATACCACAAAGTTTATCTAACATATC
The DNA here is from genome assembly GCA_964463085.1 of uncultured Flavobacteriaceae bacterium. Classification (GTDB taxonomy): domain Bacteria; phylum Bacteroidota; class Bacteroidia; order Flavobacteriales; family Flavobacteriaceae; genus Aureibaculum. Next base: position 53,297 of record CAYXAZ010000007.1, read on the forward strand.
AAAACCGTATTCAGCATACATATGCAAGAGTACTTCGGTATCAGAATCCGTTTTAAATAGTCTACCCTTCCCTACTAATTCTGTACGCAATTCTCGGTAATTATAAATTTCACCATTAAAAGTAATACACAGTGACTCATTTGAAAACACCATCGGTTGAGCACCATTTGAACTTAAATCTATTATAGACAGCCTTCTATGAATAAATGATACTGAATGACAAGTTGACTCCCAAATTCCATCTGCATCAGGTCCACGGCTTCTCATTGCTGCACTAATTTTTAATAAATCACTTTTATTTATAGACACATCGCTATGTCGAAATACTAATTGACCTCCAATGCCGCACATTTTACAAAGATCCTATTAATTCATTAACTGATTTCACATTCACAAAAATGAATCTCGAATGTGACACTCGACACTTATAAGCTAGCCCCATACTTTTATCTCATACCCAAAATATTTTTCAGTGGAAGATATATTGAATTTACTAAACGATATATGCTAAATGGTGTATATTTATAAATTGTATGTCTCACTTTATTACCTAAAATCGAATCACAATATATCTCAGAAACAATTCTATCTATTTCAACTCGATCTTCTAGATTATTACTTTTTGTTGCTTTCATCTTAAGACCAAACAAATGATTTATACCAGTTTGTTCCCTTATAATTCTTCTTATATGAAATGCTTCAAGACTGTCTTTACCATAAAAATCTGAAGCCAACATATTATATCCATCCACATCTATACGTACTCGGTTTATAGCACCGTCTAATAGAAAGTAGTCATTATCACCTCGCTTATTCAGCATAGGTTGATGAATGTAGCGTACAGTTCCACCATGTGCTAACATTCCAAATATTTTCATTACATGAGCCCATGCAGAACCATTATACTTTTCATCAAATTTTACTGCATCCCATTTGTCTTTAGATACAATCAAAGATGATATAAAACTAAAAAATGCAGTTAAGGATAAAGCATTAGAAAAATACATTTGTCGCTCTTTATCATTTCCAAAATCAAACGATCTGGCAAAATTTTCTGGCAAAACCGGCTCATTAAAACGTGGAACCATGTTAAAGTCACAAGATACTAATCCAACTACATAAACATCATTATTAGATTTAACATGTTTTAGCATATTAGATATAGCATCAGCAGTTAATAAGTCGTCACTACCTAATAGCCAACAATACTCACCTTGTGCCAATTCAATAACTCTTAAATAATTCCAATCAGCACCCATATTCTTTTGTGCTCGATAATATTTTATTCGACTATCTTGCTCCTGGTATTTAATAATAACATCTCGAGTATTATCAGTAGAACAATTATCACTAACGATCAATTCAACACAATCTTGCAATTGATTTAAAATACTTTCAATTGTTTCACCAATTATCGAACCTCTATTATAGGTTGGTATACAAATTGAAAGTTTTGGTCGGGATTTCATAACGAGACCTTTTTATGATGTGCTTGCTTGAATACAGATTTTGGTAACGCCCAAAATACTGTTAATATAAATGAGCTAATTAAACCAAAAACAACTCCGTAAATCCCAAAGTTCTTAACTAATATTATCTGTAATATAATGCTCAAAAATGCCTGAATTGGTACATATATCCAAATCGGACGAAAATAATTGATACTTTGAAGAACCATTGCAAAAGTATCTGTCCAAACTCGAACAATATAATAAACTCCTAAAGTCAAAACAAAACTTACAGGAATAACCAAATTTTTAGAAGACGATAGTAAACCGACAATAATAGGCATTGATACTGACACAATTATAGTTCCAACAATAATTAACACGCCCCCATAAAAAATATATCGTCGTATATATCCTACAACTAAATCCCAGTTATTTTTTGTTAATTCTTCTGCACATACAGGCCAAAGAGCTGATAATAAAGCACTATATACAAAAAATAATAAAGAAAAAATTTTAGTCGCAATCACATAGACAGCAATATCATGAGCAGATAAATATTGAGATATTATTATATAATCTACTTGCAAAACAAAAGCAGACATAATAGAGAATGACCAAAAATTCCAAGCTCGTGTCATAAGATTTTTAGCAATTATTTTATCCCATTTTAAAAAAGTTCTCAGCTTAATTAATTGATACCATAAAGCAGAAAATGAAAATATAGCAAATGGAAAAGTATAACTAAATATTATCCAAAAAAATTTATTTTCAACATCTGACTTTATAATAAAATAAACACAGCTTAAGGCAATCATTGAAGCTACAGCAGGAACAATATTTGAAAGATAACCTTTTTGACATGCAAACCATATGTTATAGCCAATACTACTTACACCAGCCACTATCGATAATAAGGCAACGAGTAGAAATGATGAGTATTTTTCACTTGTAGTAATAGTATCAAACTCACTCAAGTATACCGGACCTAATAATGGTGAAAGCACAAAAAAAAGAGCTATCAAAATTAATAGTAGTATCAACAGCAAAGAACAAGTAACTGAAATATAGTCACGGTAATCTCGCTTACAAGCACGTAACTCTGAAATATAATTTTGAAGTGAGTTTCCAAGTCCACCATTACTTAATGAGAACCACCCTATCAACCCTTGTAATAGAGCGAACGCTGCATATTTTTCTAAGCCTATAGAATTAATAAGTATTGGAATGACTAATAGTTGACTACCAGCAGTTACAACTTTTGATATCCATGCACTACTAGCAACAATAATATGGTTTGGAATAGATCTCATTACTAAAAAATGGCTAGTATATAGTTCTTACAAGGAAGTAAAAAATCATACATATTGGATTTCATTAAACAATCAATATTACATGAAAATGAATTCATATCAGTCTAAAAATAATTCAACAGTTACTTTCTACCCAAGAAAGCATACGCTCAACACCTTCTTGGGCTGTAATTGTTGGCAGCCAATTTAATTTTGTGCATGCTTTATTAATATCTGACACAAATACTTTTTGATCACTAATTCTTGGTGCAATTTTAGTATAATTAAGTTTAATTCCAGTAACATCTTCTAATAATTTAAATAACTCAAGCAAGGATAAACTATTATTTATTCCTCCTCCAATATTGAAAGCATTTCCACGTACATTTTCAATATGCTCAATCACAGAGTAATACACTGAAATCATATCATCGGCATGAAGAACATCACGAACCTGCTTACCAGTGCCAGATATAGTAAAACGTTCATCTTGTAGATCTTTTCTAGATTCTATCGCTTTTTGACAAAACCAACCTATCCAGCCTTGATCAAAAGTCGAGAATTGTCGACCACCATACATTGAGGAATGTCGAAAAACGACTGTGTTCAACCCAAATATACGGGCATAATCAAGCATATATTGATCTGCCGCACCTTTAGAGCAACCATACGGTGAGTGAAATTCAAGTGGACAATATTCATCAAATCCATTTGGGTATTCAACACATTCATACCTATTATTATTCTCGGTATACTCATATTGTTCTAAATCACCATAAACTTTGTTTGTCGATGAATAAACAATAATTGCTTCTGCTGAAAATTGTCGAACTGCCTCAAGTAAGTTTAAGCTTCCATAAACATTAACTTCAAAATCCAATCTCGGATCAACAATTGAAGTAGTCATTGCTACTTGCCCGGCTAAATGAAATATAATATTCGGCTTAACATTCTTTATTAGTTTATTAACATCATTGGTATTTCGAATATCTCCATGAAAATATTGAAATTTTCCTTGATTGTGAAGCCAAGTCAAATTTTCAGAAGCTCCTAGTCGTGAAAGGTTATCAAAAACCACTAGTTCATATCCTAATTTTATAGCCTCAAGAGCAAGATTGCTTCCAAGAAAACCACATCCGCCAGTAATCAATATTTTCATCTTAATCTTTCCATACTAATAGTTTTCAGTAATCCATCTTCAAGTGTATATTTAGCATCCCAACCCATACTCTTTATTGGCTGAGTATTTGCCATTGACTCCATAAATTCATTATACCTATAAGGTACAGCACCAAAATTGAGAAAGCTTTTTGAATTAGAAATTTTATGAATTAGTTCGACAAATGTACGAATTGATATTGCGTGACCACTTCCAATATCAAATTCAGCAAAGCTGTTTGAAATATCATTATCAATTGCAGTATAAAGCAGTTTTACAACACCCAAAACTGCATCTTCAATATAAATAAAATCTCTTTTTTGTTCACCTTTAGTCAATTTAATTTCTTTCACATTTTCTAAGCACTGAGTAATGATTGCGGTAACAAATTTAGTATGATCATCGCCAGGGCCATAAATATTTTCTAACCTTGCATTTATAAATTGAAAAGAAGTACTTGTTTGAACTGACATTTCCCCCCATTCTACAAATTGTTGTTTTGAAAGCGAGTAAACGTTTACGTCAGCAGAAAGCACAGTGCCTATATTGATAAAGTACTTAACTCCTGATTTAATTGATTCTTCGAGTAATAATAAAGGAAATCCAACATTAGAGTCATTTACAATATTCCAACTTTCATTATTTCTGCCATAACAAGTAGCTGCATGTATCACTGCATCATAGGTTTTAGTTGAGTTAAACGCTTCTGATACGCTTTTTTTCGAAGTATTATATACTTTTAATTTATCTATAACTTCGCTTAATCTACCCAATTCAGAACTTTCTCTCTTCAAAATAGAAACATTCACACCTAAATTAATCAAAGTTTTTGTTAAATAACTCCCAAAATAGCCTGAAGCTCCGGTTATTAAAACTCGCATAAAAATAATCCTTAAACTTTAACGATTTCAAACTTAGGTAATGCAAAAACTAAACTTTTACCTTTCATCTCAGGTAAAGATTCAAAAAATTTTCGAAAATGCCAAGGCAATACCAAAAGATAATCTGGATTAGAATCAAGCACTTCTTTTTGGGGAACTAAAGGAATCAGTGAACCTGGTGTAAAACCACCAAACTTATCTTCATTTACTTCTCCAATTGATGAGATTAATTTATCGTCAATTTCATAATATTGTAATAAAACATTACCTTTTGTAGACGCACCTAAGCCACACACACGTTTACCATTTTTTTTTGCTGTTTTAAGAAAATCCATTAATGCTTTTTGTTCACTTAAAATACAAAGTTTAAAGTTATCAAATGCCTTAGTAGTGTCTAAACCTAAATCAACTTCACTTTTTAAGATTTCGTTTAATTTACCAATATTCGGTTGATGCTTAGAATTTTGTTTTACGACAGTAATAGAAAAACTCCCTCCATTAATATCGTTAAATTCGACATCTAGAACTTTCAAGCCTGCTTCTCTAGCAATCCAATTAATCTGCTTTAAAGCATAAAATTCTAAATGTTCATGACAAATCGTATCAAACGAATTAGTGGTAAGCATTGACGGTAAATAACTCTGTTCAAGTATCCATATACCTTCATCATCTAAAGAGCCTTCAATTTCAGAAGCAAATGAGATTGGATCTTCTAAATCATAAAACATTGAAAATGAAGTAATTACTTTCGCTTTGTTTCCCCCAAATGTCTCAGCAACAATAGCAGCAGAAAAAAATTCTGAAATTAGCATAATAGTATCTGGATAATACGAGGAAAATTTGACACCCGTTGGATCGATACCAACCAGATTAAAATCTCCTTGTGGATATGCTCGTAATGTAGTCGCATCATTACTCCCTATATCGATAACAAGATCATCTTTTTCCAAGATATTCATATCTATAATTTTTTTGACTTTAGAATGTAAATGTTGAACCATGCTCGAATTAAGGCTAGATCTATATCCATAGTTCATTCCATACATTTCACTTAGATCATAGCTCTGTTTTAGTTGCACTAATCCACAACCATTTTCTATTACACACATAACTAATTCAACTGGACCACCGGTTATATCTTCTGTTCGAGATCGAGGAAATACACCTGTTAAGACTTGTTCACCTAAATCCATAACTGATTCAAGCTTATTCCCTCCACAAACACGACATTTTGTTATTGTTTTCATTTTATAGTTCCTAGAATTTCAAATAATTAACATTTTTTAAAAGTTAACACCAAAAAATGTTTCCATTTTTTCAACAACGTAATCAAGCATATCAATTGATAAACCTGGGTATAAACCAATCCAAAAAGTTTGATTCATTATAATATCAGTATTTTTTAATTCCCCATGAATACGATATTTTTGTTCTTTAAAATATGGCTGACGAGTCAGATTACCGGCAAAAAGAAGCCTACTTCCTATTTTATGCTGATCTAAATATTTCAACAAATCCACTCTGGATACAGGTGAATTTTCGTGTAATGTAATCGGAAAACCGAACCATGATGGTTCGCTAAATTCTGTCGCTTCAGGAAGAATTAAAAAATCTTCTAAAGATTTAAAACGTTCTTTAAGATAATTAAAGTTATCTTTTCTTTTTTCGATAAACATTGGCAACTTATCCATCTGTGCAAGAGCACATGCTGCTTGCATATCTGATATCTTTAAATTAAAACCAAGGTGAGAATAAGTGTATTTATGATCGTAACCTGCAGGTAAGTCCCCTAGTTGCCAATCAAAGCGTTTACCACAAGTATTATCTTTACCTGGTTCACAGTAACAATCTCTACCCCAATCTCGAAATGACTCAATAATCTTTTTTAATTTAATATTATCAGTGAAAACAGCGCCACCTTCTCCCATAGTAATGTGATGTGCGGGATAAAAACTTACAGTACTGATATCTCCAAATGTACCGACCATTTGATCATTGTAAGTCGAACCTAGTGCATCACAACAATCTTCAATAATCCAAAGATCATACTTTTTAGCAATCCGTAAGACTTCTGTAAGATTAAAAGGGTTTCCAAGTGTATGAGCAATCATAATAGCCTTAGTACGATCACAAATTGCTGATTCTATTTGTTTTGGATCAATATTATAAGTAGGGATATCAACATCCACAAAGACTGGGATCATCCCGTATAGTAATATGGGGTTCACTGTGGTTGGAAAACCTGCTGCAACCGTTATAACTTCATCACCAGTTTTAAGCCTTCTATCACCTAATTTAGGTGATGTTAATGTTGCAAATGCTAACAAGTTTGCGGAGGAACCGGAATTAGTAGTTAATACATGTTTTATACCAAGAAATTCGGAAAGACGTTTTTCAAATGCGTCATTATATTTACCTGTAGTTAGCCACCCATCAAGTGAAGCACTAACCATATTTTTTAGTTCATCAGCCCTAATTATTTTTCCTGATGGAGGTATTGTGGTTTCACCCGATATAAATTTACTATCTGTATAAATAGTATCAGCATACTGATCAACTAATGCTAAAATTTCATCTCTTAATTTATCTTGAGACATTACTGACTCTTCTCATTTGCTTTAATATAGCTATTAATTTGTTCTAATGTGCAAGTCTTCATATCATCTCCATACTGTTCTTTCTTGTGCCACTCAATAATTTTTTCAAGTGCTGTTTCTAATGACCACTTAGGCCACCAATTTAATTTAGCATGAGCCTTTGAACAATCCAGTTTTAAATAGTTAGCTTCATGAGGGTGATCATCTATATGTTCGACCCATCCCTCACTTTCACCCCATGTATTTGTCATTTTTTCAACTATCCACTTTACAGATTGAGCATCATCTTCTCTTGGACCAAAATTCCATGCTTCTGCATACTTCATTCCTGAATTATATAATTTTTCTGCAAGTCCGATATAGCCACCAAGTGGTTCTAACACATGTTGCCATGGACGAATAGCATTAGGGTTACGAATATTTACGACTGTATTCTCTTGAATTGCTCTTATTATATCTGGCACTAACCTATCTTCAGCCCAGTCACCTCCACCAATAACATTACCAGCTCTTACTGATGATATAGCTGTTTTATGTTTAATGCCGTAAGTTGAGGAAGGAAAATACGATTCACGATATGATGCAATCAATAGCTCCGCACATCCTTTACTACTACTATATGGATCATGACCTCCCATAGATTCATTTTCACGATACCCCCATTCCCATTCCCGATTGTCATAACATTTATCTGTGGTAGTCATTACGACAGAACGAACCGAGTCGATATTCCTAATAGATTCAAGAATATTAAGAGTACCCATTACATTAACCTGATAAGTTTCAATTGGTTCTCTATAGGAATATAGGACAAGAGGTTGAGCAGCTAAATGGAAAATAATTTCTGGTTCATATTGTTTAAAAATATCTTTAATTGTGTTCAAGTCTCGAATATCAGCACGTAAACTAATCATATCTGATGCAACTTTTGCTTGATTATATAAACTTGGTTTTGTTGGAGGATCAAGTGAAACGCCTATAATTTGCGCTCCCATATTTTGTAAACATAATGACAACCAACTTCCTTTAAAGCCAGTATGCCCAGTAATAAGTACTTTTTTATTTTCCCAAAACAGCTTATTCACTACCATGTTTTCCATGGTGCATTATTATTAATCCATAGTTCTTCTAAATAATGCTTATCCCGTAATGTATCCATCGGTTGCCAAAAACCGTGATGTTGATATGCTATTAACTCGCCATCATGTGCAAGCTGTTTTAGTGGATATTGTTCCCAGGATATCGAGTCATCAGAAATATATTCAAGTACTTTTGGTGATAATATAAAAAAGCCACCATTAATCAGACTACCATCACCTTTAGGCTTTTCTTTAAATTGTTCAATTATATTTTTCGAATTAATTTCAAGAGCACCAAAACGTCCTGGTGCAGAGGTTGCAGTTAGTGTTGCGAGTTTATTATGTGCTCGATGAAACTTTAAGGATTCTGTAATATCTACATCACTAACACCATCACCATATGTAAAAAAGAACTCTTTTTCATTTTCTATATACTTCGTTATTCTTTTTAGTCTACCGCCAGTTAACGAATTTTCACCTGTATCAACTAAAGTTACCTTCCAAGGCTCTACTCTTTTATGGTGAACTTCCATCGTATTGTTACTTATATCAAACGTCACATCTGACTGGTGCAAAAAATAATTAGCAAAATATTCTTTAATTACATATCCTTTATAACCGCAACAAATTATAAACTCGTTTACACCATGATTAGAATATATTTTCATTATATGCCACAAAATTGGTTTACCACCAATTTCAACCATAGGTTTTGGTTTTAAATCTGTCTCTTCACTTAAACGAGTGCCCAGACCTCCCGCAAGAATTACTGCTTTCATTTTCTCATCCATTTACTTTAAGTTCTACATAAGGCGTAAAGGCATCTGTAAAAAAATTATTTTTTAGAAGACCTTGTTTTAATAAGTCGTTTTTAATCGACTTAATCATATTTGATGAACCACATGCATAAACCTCATATGATTCAAGATTAGTAAAATCTTGTAGTACTGCTCGATGAACTAATCCTTTCCGACCTATCCAACTTACATCGTCAGAGGAAAGAACTGGTGTGAATTGAACATTATCTTGAGAACTTTGCCATTCATCAGGCTCTGATAAATATAAAAGATCAATTGAACTAATACCCCAATATATATATATCATCCTAGATGTTTTTTGATCTAATAACTTTTCTATCATAGACTTTATAGGTGCAAAACCTGTTCCACCAGCTAAAAAAATAATAGGTAATTTAGTATCTCGAATAAAAAAAGTACCATGTGGTCCATGTATATGCATTAATGATCCTATTTTTAGACCACTAAAAATGATCTGACTTAAAATTCCACCTTCAATTCGTCTAACATGCAGCTCGATTCTATGTTCTCCATGATCCGCATTTGCAATTGAATAACTTCTGCGTATTCCTTTCCAAATTAGTCCAATGTATTGCCCTGGCAGATATTTGAATTCCATATCATATGGCAACCGTAAAATCATAATCGCAATATCTGGTGATGGAAAAGTCAAAGAGTCAACTTTACAGGGGGTCAGAACAGGTACAATATTATTAAGTTCAGGAAAATATCTAGACTCGATCTCTATATCAGATGCTGGTTTTGCAATACAGGTTAATATATAACCCTCTACTAGCTCTTTTTCAGATATACCATCTATTTCATTCGGATGTTCAACTTTTCCGGTGATCAACCTAGATTTACACTTTCCACAACTTCCATCCCTGCAACTATGAGATAGAATAATTCTTGCTTGCTTAGCAGCCTCAAGAATAGTGCATTTATTATGAGTAATAAACTGCTTATTTGATGGCTTTAAAGTTACTGTGTATTCCAAAACAGTTTTTTCATTCCTTGTCATACCTTTAAATCATAAAAAAGTAGAGCTATATATTTATTATCAGTTTATGAAATTAAATCACTTTTAATCTATTCGTGGCGATTATTTGTTGCAAACCCTTCTTTTTGACAAAAATAATCTTTTTCTGCATCCTTAAAGTCGAATTGAACCATTTCTTTGACCATTTCATGGAAAGTTATTTTCGGTTGCCAACCTAATTCGTTTTTAGCTTTTGTTGGATCGCCTAACAATGTTTCAACTTCAGTTGGGCGAAAATATCGTGGATCAACTCTAACTATAATCTTACTTTCTCCTTCATATTCAATATTCCCTGTTTCATTTATTCCATTACCTTTCCAATTTATTGTCATCCGTAATTCATTTGCTGCAATATTTACAAATTCTCTAACAGAATATTGTTTACCACTCGCAATAACAAAATCATCAGGCTCATCTTGCTGAAGCATTAACCATTGCATTTCAACATAATCTTTTGCATGTCCCCAATCTCGTTTAGAATCCATATTCCCTAAATATAGACATTCTTGCATCCCAAGTTTAATTCGAGCAAGAGCTCGAGTTATTTTTCTAGTGACAAAATTTTCACCTCTTGTTGGAGATTCATGATTAAATAAAATACCATTACAAGCATATATTCCATAAGCTTCTCGATAGTTAACTACTATCCAATAGGCGTACATCTTCGCAACGGCATATGGACTTCTTGGATAAAATGGCGTCGTTTCTTTTTGAGGAGTTTCCTGAACTTTTCCAAAAAGTTCAGAGGTAGATGCTTGGTAAAACCGTGTTTTTTTTTCTAACCCTAATATTCGGATAGCTTCTAAAACACGAAGGGGTCCGATTGCATCAGAATTTGCTGTGTATTCTGGCTCTTCAAATGACACTGCTACATGTGATTGTGCAGCTAAATTATAAATTTCATCAGGTTGAACTTCTTGAATAATCCGCTGAATACTTGATGAGTCCGTTAAATCACCATAATGGAGGTAAAACGGAGTGCCTTCAGTATGAATATCATGATAGAGGTGATCTATTCGATCTGTATTAAATAATGACGTACGCCGTCGAAGACCATGAACTTCATATCCTTTATCTAACAAAAACTCGGCTAAATATGCTCCATCTTGACCCGTTATCCCCGTAATTAATGCTTTTTTATTCATAAAGTATCTCATTAAAGATTATAGTTGTGTTTTTATACTTCCTGTAATAATCAATTTAAATTACAAAATACGATTACTAATCAAACGACTTTGTATTACAAACATATCGTTTACTAAACCATATGAAAAAATCATATAATAATCGAAAAATGCTACCGCCCTATCGATTCTACTAGTAGACACAATATAACAGAATTATAGAATTATAGATCTAAAATTAATTCTTTTTGCTTATTCAGTATACAATGTTCATCTAATGGACATAAATATACACTTAGACTTTTAAAGAGTAAAGAAAACTTGAACTCTAACGTAATCACACTAATCTATTGAATAATAATTAATTATTTATATTATTCAAAGAACTTTATTTCCAATTTTTTTATATCATCTCTTATTTGAGCTGCTTGCTCAAATTCTAAATCCTGAGCATGTTGATACATTTTTTTCTCTAAT